>NZ_BMDZ01000072.1 GCF_014636235.1 Tistrella bauzanensis | reverse complement strand
CCGTAACCCCGCACAAGCACCCTCAAACGACGCTGGCAGACGGGGAAAGGGGCCAGATAGATGGATTTTTCCGCAGCCTGCTAGAAAGACACGATAATCGGCGGGCACGCCCAGTCCGAGGAGATGGTCGAGCCCCTGATCGAGCAGCATCACGATGGCGAGGAACACGCCACAGGCCACCGTCAGCCGCTTCCACGACGCCTGAAAATGGCCGGGACGCGCCGATGTGCCGGCGCCGTTCATATCGGTCGTATCGGTCGGAGACATGACAGCGCCCTCAGAACTGGAAATAGATGAAGGCCTCGGACCCGAAGGTGCCGAGCATGATGACGCCGAACAGCAGCATCAGCATCGCGCTCCACCGGACAACAAGGTTCACGCCGGCGATCCGGCTGCCGATATCGGCGCGCTCGCACCACAACGCCTCGATGGCGAAGACGGCGAGGAACATGGCAAAACCGATGCCGACACGATCGGCTGGCACACCCGCCATGATGCTTGCCGTCGACAGATGCGACCAGCCGCTGCCCATACCACCGAAGACGGTCATGGCATCACCGAGGCTGTCGGCGCGGAAGAACGCCCAGGCACACATCACCAGCGTCAGCGTCGTCAGCCATCGCACCCCCACCAGGATCTTGCCGCCCAGGCCATGTGCACCGGACGCCGTCGCCGGCCAGCCGATCATCCGTTCGATCACGATTGCAAGCCCGTGCAGGGCGCCCCAGACCACGAAAGTCCAGTTGGCGCCGTGCCACAAGCCACTGAGGAAGAAGGTGACCATGATGTTGAAGTACCAGCGTGACCGCGCTGTCCGGTTGCCGCCCAGAGGCACGTACACATAGTCCCGCAGCCAGGTGGACAGCGAGATATGCCAGCGGCGCCAGAACTCCGAGATGCTGGTCGAAAGATAGGGCGAGCGGAAGTTTTCCATCAGGTTGACGCCGAACAGCCGCGCACTGCCGATGGCTATATCGCTATAGGCCGAAAAGTCGCAATAGATCTGGATGCCGAACAGGATCGTCGCCACGACCAGGGCCGGGCCCGACTGCGACGAGGGGTCGGCATAGACAGCATCGACCTGCATCGACACCGTGTCGGCCACCACCAGCTTCTTGAACAGCCCCCACAGGATGCGGGCGACGCCGGCCTTGAGATCCTCCGCCGTGACCTTCTGACGCCAGGTCAACTATGGCAGCAGCCGCGTCGCCCGCTCGATCGGGCCGGCAACCAGCTGCGGGAAAAAGGACACGTAGAGGAGAAAGTCATGAAAGCTGCGCGTGGCGGGCATGCTGCCGCGCTTCACATCCACGACATAGCTGAGAGCCTGGAACGTGTAGAACGAAATACCGACGGGCAGCAGGACATTCAGAATGAATGGATCCAGATCGATTCCGGCTGCGCCAAAACCGTCGGCAATGCTGACCGAGAAGAAGTTGAAATACTTGAAGATGCACAGCACGCTCATACAGACGACAGCGGCAATAGCGATCCAGCGTCGCTTCACTGCCTCCTGATCCGCATCATTGATCTGGCGCCCCGCATACCAGCAGATTGCCGCCACACCAATAATGAGAGATAAATACCACACACTCCAGGCGGCATAGAATCCAAGGCTCGCCACCAAAAGCAAGGATTTCCCCGGGCGCGGCGCTAAAATCCAATACAGAACAAATAAAACGGGCAAGAAAATAAAATACTCAATAGACGTAAAACTCATCTCGATTCCCTCAGATGAGATTATTAATCAAAATGGAGGGCCGCGCCCACCCTGACAGAACATCGATATCCTGAATCAACCGTCAAATCTCACGCATTGACCGCCGCCCTAAACATTCACGTCTGAGTCCAGTAAATTGACGAACGCTATAGTGCATCATGAAGTTGGCAAGGTCCATTGTGTCATGACTGGTCTGCGGCGATTCGGATCCCCTGGTCCAGACACGCAGAAGTCCGCCTGGCGACCAATGCCGGGCGGGCCTCCACGCATCCTCTTATATGTCGGGTCGGTGATTATAGCCGGGCGCCCTTCCAGGCCTTCACCGTGGCAAAGACCGTGCCGGAAAGCGCCAGCAGCGCGATCAGATTGGGCACCGCCATCAGCGCGTTCAGGATGTCGGCGACGATCCACACCAGCCCGAGATCGGCGACCGCGCCGGCGAAGATCGCCACCACCCACAACAGCCGATAGGGCAGGATCACCCGCGGCCCGAACAGGAACTGGGCGCAGCGTTCGCCGTAATAGCTCCAGCCCAGAATGGTGGTGAAGGCGAACAGCACCAACCCGATCGTCACCACCCAGCCGCCAAAGCCCGGCAGGCCCACCTCGAAGGCGGCGGAGCTGAGCGGCGCGCCACTGGCGCCCTCGGTCCACAGGCCCGACATCACGATCACCAGCGCTGTCATGGTGCAGACGATGATGGTGTCGATGAAGGTGCCCAGCATCGCGATCAGCCCCTGGCGGACCGGATCATTGGTGCGGGCGGCGGCATGAGCGATCGGCGCGCTGCCGAGTCCGGCCTCGTTCGAGAAGATGCCGCGCGCGACACCAAAGCGGATCGCCGCCGCGACCGTGGCGCCGGCGAAGCCGCCGGTCGCCGCCGTGCCGCTGAAGGCCGCGTCGAAGATGGTGGCGAAGGCATCCGGCACCTTGTCGATCTGGACCAGGATCACCGCCAGCGCGCCGATGATATAGATCGCGGCCATCGCCGGCACCAGACCGCCCGCGACCTGGCCGATCCGGCGCACGCCGCCGATGATCACCAGGAACACCAGCACCATCATCACCAGCCCGCTGATCCAGACCGGCAGGCCGAAACTGTGATCGAGGGCTGTGGCGATGGAATTGGCCTGAACGGTGTTGCCGATGCCGAAGCCGGCGATCATGCCGAACAGCGCGAACAGCAGGCCCAGCCACGTCCATTTCGGGCCCAGGCCGTTGCGGATGTAATACATCGGCCCGCCGACATGGGCGCCGCTCGCATCGGTCTCGCGGTATTTCACCGCCAGCACGGCTTCCGAAAACTTGGTCGCCATCCCGAACAGGGCGGTGATCCACATCCAGAACACCGCCCCCGGCCCGCCCAGCGCGATCGCGGTGGCGACGCCGGCGATATTGCCGGTGCCGATGGTGGCGGACAAAGCGGTCGCCAACGCCTGGAACGGGCTGATCTCGCCCGTATCGGCGGTTCTGGCGGGGCCGCGCCCGAAGGCGAGCGCGAAGCCGGTGCCGATGCGCCGGAGCGGCAGAAACCGCAGGCCCAACATCAGATAGACGCCGGTGCCAAGCAGCAGCACCAGCATCACAGGTCCCCAGACGATGCCCGAGACATCGCCCAGAAAGGTGGTCAGATCGTCCATCATCGCCTCGTCGATCCGGCGCGGGGGCGGTGCGGGTGACCATGGCATCGGCCACAAACAGGCAGCCATGACCGGGCCCGGAAGAGAGACGCCCGCCGCCGCGCAGTTCCGTGATGGCCCAGTCTGCATCGAAGGTCGATCACAGCGCAACTTTCCGGCAATCATCCGGCGCGCCGCCCCACTGTTCACGGATGGACGATTGCGTGGTTGCACGACCGCTGGAGGCGGCCCATTCTTGGTCCGGCTGCCGCCCCCACCGCATCGCCGGACCACCGATGACCGACATATTCCTCGCCCTGCTCCCGACATTCGCCGTCATCTTGGTGGGTGCGGGGCTGAAGCGCGCGGGCCTGCCGGGCGATCGGTTCTGGGCGCTGCTCGACCGATTGACCTATATGGTGCTGTTCCCCGCCCTGCTGGTCACCAGCACCGCCCGGGGCAACTTTCCGGCCGCCAGTGCCCTGCCGATGGCGGCGGCGCTGACCGGCGGCATCCTGCTGATGGCGGGGCTGCTGGTGCTGGCCCGGCGGCTGATGCCGGGCGACGGACCAGCCTTCAGCTCGATCTTCCAGGGCTCGCTGCGCTATAATACCTATGTCGCCTTCGCCGCCACCGGCGCGCTGGCTGGCCGCGAGGGCTTGGCGCTGGCCGGACTGGCCGTGGCGGCGATGGTGCCGCTGCTCAATCTGCTGAGCGTGATCTGCGTCGCCGCCTGTGCGCTGCCGCCGGATGGCGAGGATGCGGCGCCGAAGCCGCCGCTGTTACGGCTGGTGCTGACCAATCCGCTGATCATCGCCTGCGCCATCGGTATTCCGCTTGGCGTGTCGGGGCTGGGCATGCCACCAGTGCTGGGTGAGACACTCGACATCCTTGCGGCGGGATCGCTGCCGCTGGCGCTGCTGGCGGTGGGCGCCGGGCTGAACCTGAGGGTCGGCGGCAGCGCCGGTCTGGGCGGGGCGGCCGGCGGCATGATGATCGCCTGCACCATCAAGCTGTTCGTGATGCCGCTGCTGGCCCTGCTGATCCTGTGGCCCTTCGGGGTCGACGACACCACCCGGCTGGTGACGGTACTCTTTGCCGCATGTCCGACCGCGACATCGGCCTATATTCTGGCGCGCCAGTTGGGGGGTGACGCGCCGCTCGCCGCCGCCATCATCACCGCCAGCACGCTCGCGGCCCTGATCACCATGCCGCTGTCGCTGACCCTGGTTCTGCCTTGATCGCCGGTTTCGGCTTGACGCTGGGCCGCCAAGGCGTTACCGCCAATCACAACAGACCGGCGACCCGCACGGACCGGCGTCTTGCTGCCGTGTGTGAACGCCGGTCGACAGCCCGCCTGAGGACACAAGCCCCGTGAGCCAGCCGAGGCCGAGCCAGCCTTCCGTCCGCGCCGAAATCAGTTCCGGCCCACAGGTCGCGGATACCGATCTTGCCGCCAGCCTGACCGGCATCACCAAGCGCTATGGCGCGATGACCGCACTGGACAATATCGACCTGACCCTGGCACGCGGCGAGGTTCTGGCACTGCTGGGCCCCAATGGCGCCGGCAAGAGCACCGCCGTGTCGCTGCTGCTGGGCCTGCGCAAGGCCGATTCCGGCCAGGTGCGCCTGTTCGGCCGCAGCCCCGACGATCCGGCCGCACGGCGCATGGTCGGCGCCACGCCCCAGGATACCGGCTTTCCCGAGACGCTGCGTGTGGGCGAGGTCATCGACCTGGTCTCGGCCCATTATCCGAACCCGCTGCCCAAAGCGGAGTTGCTCGACCGCTTCGGGCTGGGCACGCTGGCCAGCCGCCAGACCGGCGGGTTGTCGGGCGGCCAGAAGCGCCGGCTGGCGGTGGCGCTGGCCTTCGCCGGCAGGCCCGAGGCCGTGTTCCTGGACGAGCCCACCACCGGGCTGGATGTCGAGGCGCGGCGCATGCTGTGGGCGGCGGTCGACGGCTATGTGGCCGGCGGCGGCACGGTGCTGCTGACCACCCATTATCTGGAAGAGGCCGAGGCGCTGGCCCGCCGGATCGCGGTGATCGATCAGGGCCGGGTCGTGGCACAAGGCTCGCTCGCCGATATCCGCGGCCGGGTCAGCCTCAGGCGCGTGCGGTTCACGGCCGCCCATCTGCCGCCGCTCGACGCCAAGGCGCTGGGCATCGAGCGGGTGGAACGCTCCGGCACCGAAATCGTGCTGGTCACGGCGCGCGCCGACGACACCGTCCGCGCCCTGGTGATGAGCGGCGCGCCCTTCGCCGATCTGGATGTCAGGGCGGCGACACTGGAAGAGGCGCTGATGTCGATCGTGCGCAGCGGCCGTGGGGAGAGTATGTGATGAGCCGCAGCGAGACCACCACCATCCAGACCGCCGCCACAGCCGGCCTTTCGGCCGGCGACAGTGCGGCGCCGGGCTTCGGGCGGCTGTTCGCGGCCCATCTGCGCGCGACACTGCGGGAACTCGGCCGGTCGACATCCTTCGCCATGTCGACCATCGCCATGCCGTCGCTGCTCTATCTGTTCTTCGGCGCCACAAACGCCTCGAACCCCGCCGAGGCCGGACGGCTCGCCGCCGCCTGGGGGCTGTTCGGAGTGCTGGGTGTCGCCTTCTTCCAGTTCGGCGTGGGTGTGGCCCAGTCGCGCGAGAAGCCGTGGTTCGCCTATCTGCGCACCCTGCCCGCCGGCGGCGGCCCGCGGATCGCCGCACAGGTGGTGACGGCGCTCGCCTTCTCGATGGCGGCGGTGGCGCCGGTGATCGTGCTGGCCATCGCCATCAACGGCGCGACACTCACCCTCACCGCCGCGGTCAAGCTGCTGGTGGTGCTGATCCTGGGTGGCATTCCCTTCGCCCTGCTGGGACTGGCCATCGGGCTCAGCGTCTCGGCCCGGGCCAGCGTGCCGATCGCGCATCTGGTCTATTTCCCGCTCGCTTTCCTGGGCGGGCTGTGGCTGCCGCCATCGATGCTGCCCGATATCGTCAACCAGATCTCGCTGCTGACCCCCACCCGCCATTATGCCGAACTGGCCTGGAACGCCATCGCCGACGGGCCGCTGCCACTGATCCACTGGGCATGGCTGCTGGGCTGGGGCGTGGTGTTCGGTTGGGTGGCGCTGATGGCCTGGCGACGCGACCGCGGGCGCCGCTTCGTTTGACAGACTCCGACGCGACCGCGGGCGCCGCTTCGTTTGACAGACTCCGACGCGACCGCGGGCGCCGCTTCGTCTGACAGACTCCGACGCGACCGCGGACGCCGCTTCGTTTGACAGACCACGACGCGACCGCGGGCGCCGCTTCGTCTGACCGGATGTCCCGGGCTTGAACCCCTGGCGCCCGGTCCCGTATAGTCCGCCGCCGAGGTGCGGAAGAGGTTTCCGCGCCCGCGTTCGCGCGCGCGTTCGAGGAATTCCAGATGGACACCGGTTACGCACACCGCCACCTGCTTGGCATCGAGGGGCTGGATGCCCGCGAGATCGGCTATCTGCTCGATGTCGCCGATGGCTATGTCGACCTGAACCGTCAGGCCCAGAAGAAGCGGTCCACCCTGCAGGGCCGGACGGTCATCAATCTGTTCTTCGAGAATTCGACCCGCACCCGGACCTCGTTCGAACTGGCGGCCAAGCGCCTTGGCGCCGATGCGATCAACATGTCGGTCGCCACGTCGAGCGTGAAGAAGGGCGAGACCCTGATCGACACCGCCCAGACGCTGAACGCCATGCATCCCGATATCCTGGTGGTGCGCCATGGCGACAGCGGCGCCGTGAAGCTGCTGGCCGAGAAGGTCCATGCCGGGGTGATCAACGCCGGCGACGGCAATCACGAACACCCGACACAGGCGCTGCTGGACGCCCTGACCATCCGCCGCCGGCGCGGCCGGATCTCGGGGCTGAAGGTCGCGATCTGCGGCGACATCCTGCACAGCCGTGTGGCGCGGTCGAACATCCATCTGCTGAACGCCATGGGGGCCGAGGTGCGGCTGATCGCGCCGCCGACTCTGGTGCCGACCGCCATCGACCGGATGGGCGTGCAGGTGTTCAACCGGATGGAGGAGGGCCTGGCAGGCGTCGATATCGTGATGATGCTGCGCCTGCAGCTTGAACGGATGCAGGGCGCCTATATCCCGTCGATCCGCGAGTATTTCCATTTCTACGGCTTGTCGTATGAAAAGCTGGCCGTGGCGGCCCCCGATGCGCTGGTGATGCATCCCGGCCCGATGAATCGTGGCGTCGAGATCGACAGCGTGCTGGCCGACGATATCGACCGCAGCGTCATTCTGGATCAGGTGGAGCTGGGTGTCGCCGTCCGTCAGGCCTGTCTGGACGTGCTCTGCCGCAACCTGCCGGCCTGACCGCCCGGTTCCATCGCACATCGTCGCCGCACCGTCTTCTGCCGTCCCCCGGAGGGAACCACGACCATGTCCACGCCCGTCTTCGCCGACGCGACCCCCGATCAGAGCCCGCTTCCCGGACGGGTCGCCTATGTCAATGCCCGGCTGATCGATCCGGCGACCGGGCTGGACCGGATCGGCAGCCTGCTGACCGAAGGCGACAGCATCGTCGATCTGGGGCCGTCGCTGTTCAATGACGGCGTGCCCGAGGGCGTGACGGTGGTCGACTGCACCGGGCTGGTGCTGGCACCGGGTCTGATGGACATGCATGTTCATCTGCGCGAGCCGGGCCATGAGCACAAGGAAACCATCCACACCGGCAGCCGCGCCGCCGCCGCCGGCGGTGTCACCACCATGGCGTGCATGGCGAACACGGCGCCCGTGATCGACGATATAGCCCTGGTCGACTTCATCTATCGCCGTGCGCGGGAGACCGGCATCGTCAACGTGCTGCCGGTGGCCGCGATCACCAAGGGGCTGAAGGGTGAACGGCTGGTGGAGATGGGGCTGCTGGCCGAGGCCGGCGCCGCCTATTTCAGCGATGACGGTCTGCCGGTCTGGGACACCCAGGTGATGCGGCGGGCGCTGTCTTATGCCGGCGGTTTCGGGCTGATGGTGGCGCAGCATGCCGAGGATCATCGTCTGGCGGGCTGCGGCTGCATGAACGAGGGCGAGACCGCCACCCGGCTGGGCCTGCCCGGCATTCCCAACGCCGCCGAAACCGTGATCGTCGATCGCGATATCCGGCTGGTGGAGTTGACCGGCGGCAAGGCCCGCTATCATGTCGCGCATATATCGACCGCCGAAGCGGTGGAGGCGGTGCGGCAGGCCAAGCGCCGGGGCCTGCCGGTGACCGCCGAGGTCACGCCCCATCACTTCACCCTGGATGACCGGGCGATCGGCGACTATCGCACCTTCGCCAAGATGGCGCCGCCCCTGCGCGCCGCCCGCGACGTGGATGCGATGATCGAGGGTCTGGCCGACGGCACCATCGATGCCATCGCCACCGACCACGCGCCGCACGACCAGGACAGCAAGCGGGTGCCCTTCGCCCATGCCGCCAACGGTGTGGTCGGGCTGGAAACCATGCTGCCGCTGACCCTGGAACTGGTGCGGGACGGCCATATTTCGCTGCTGGATGCGGTGGCGGCGATGACGCTGAAGCCGGCCGAGTTGCTGGGCAGCCGGGCCGGCCGTCTGGCCAAGGGTGCCCCCGCCGATCTGGTGGTGTTCTCGACCGAGCATGAATGGGTATTGAATGCGGCCCTGCTGCATTCCAAGTCGAAGAACACGCCCTTCGATGGCCGCACCCTGCGCGGCCGGGCGCTGCGCACGGTGGTGCGCGGCCGGACGGTGTTTCAGCTCACCTGAACCGCTATGACCACACGACCCTGACGTCCCCGCATCCAGGAGCCGCCCCATGGCCGACAGCACAGCCCTCTGGCCGCTGATCATCGCGGTGATCGGCGGTTATCTTCTGGGCTCGGTACCCTTCGGCGTGGTGCTGACCCGGATGGCGGGGCTGGGCGATGTCCGCCGGATCGGTTCGGGCAATATCGGCGCCACTAACGTTCTGCGCACCGGCAACAAGCCACTGGCGCTGGCGACCCTGATCCTCGACAGCGGCAAGGGGGCGGCGGCCACCCTGATCGCCGGCGCGCTGCTGGGCCCCGGTGCCGCCATCGCCGCGGCCGGCGCCTCGGTTCTGGGGCACCTGTTTCCGGTGTGGCTGGGCTTCAAGGGCGGCAAGGGTGTCGCCACCGGGCTTGGGGTGCTGCTGGCGCTGAACTGGCAGATCGGCCTGATCGCCTGCGCCATCTGGCTGCTGGTGGCGCTGGTCACCCGCTTCTCGTCGCTGGCGGCGCTGTCGGCCTTCGCGGCGGCACCGGTCGCCTGCCTGCTGCTGGCAAGCCCCGGTCTGGCGACGCCCGGCCCGGCCATGGCCGGTGTGGCGCTGTTCGTGGCGGTGCTGGTGTTCATCCGCCATCGCGGCAATATCCGCCGGCTGCTCGACGGCACCGAGCCCCGCATCGGCCGGACATCGGACAAACCGGGCCGCTGACCGGCCTTCGGCAGAAACCGCCTATCCCTGATGCCAGGCGGCATCCATTGCCTCCGCGATGCGCGACAGGCCGGTGATGTTGGCGGCGATGGTGACATGATCGCCCGGCACCCGCACCACCGACAGCCGTGGCGTACTCTGCCGCCAGCCAAGATCCTCGCTCAGCCCCGCATGATTGCGACGGGTGTCGTCGGTGACGATCAGAAGCACCGGGCATGACAAGGCCGGTGGCCGCCAGCCCAGAACCATCGATCGGCGCAGGCTGCTGACGGCGCGCCGTTCCACGAGGCCGCGCATCGCCCGTCCCGGCGCCACCACGCGTGCCGCGCCCACCAGACAGCGCAGCAACCGCCGATCCTTGCGATGCGCCAGATGGAACACGGCGCGACCGAAACCGCCCCCAAGACCACGACGCAGCCATGCACCGGCACTGCCGGGGCGGCGGCCGGTGCCCCCGGCCGCCATGACCGCCGCGGCATCGCGATATTGAGCCGGAATGTCGCCGATCACCACCAGCCCGGCCGGCCGGCCCCGCGCCGCAAGCTCTGCCGCGACCGTGGCGGCGATCCGCCCGCCGAAGGACAGACCGAACAGCGCGAAAGCGGACGGCCGCCCGTCCGGCGTCTCGCCCGCATCCGCCGCCGCATGGGCAAGCCGCGCCATGATCAGTTCCGTCGCCTCACGCGCCAGATCGCCGATCTCCCGCCGGCTGCGCAGTTCATGGTCCAGATCGGGCAGAGGCACGATCTGGACCCGATAGCGGGCCTGAAGGTGACCGGCCAGCGCGAACAGGCCCTCGCTGGCGCCGGGCGCCCCCGGCAGCATGAACAGCAATCTGGTCCGGCCGCCATCATCGCCGACTGGCACCTTGCGCACCGCGCCCGACCGCATGCCCACGCGCAGCCTCTGGGGCGTCACGTCGCCGCTCAGCAGGTCCAGGGGCGGCGCCAGACCGGTCAGGCTCTCGATTCTGGCCGTAAGCCTCAGCAGATCCAGGCTGTCCCCGCCCAGATCTCGCAGGCTGACGCCCGACAGCGGTGCGTCGCTGCCCAGGATCTCCGCCCAGGCCACGTCGATCGCCGCATCCAGATCATCCGGCACAGCGCGTGCCGGCGGCTCGACCGCGGCGGTGTCCGGTTCGGGCGCGACCTCCGGCAAGGCGGCGATCCAGGCCGACAGCGCGGTGCCATCCAGCTTGAAATTGGCCAGCCTGGGCAGATCGGCCGCCACCAGCAGCCGGCGCGGCAGAAGATGTGGCGGCTGGGTGGCCGCCAGCCGGCGGCGCAGGGCCGCGAGGTCCAGCACGACGCCACGCGCCGGCACCAGCACCGCAGCCAGCCCGGCGACGGCGCCCGAGGCCGGGCCGGCCGCCTGATCGGGCAGCACCGCCGCGTCGCCCACCCCCGGCAGGGCCCGCAACACCGCCTCGACCTCGGCCGGTTCCACCCGATAGCCCCTGATCTTCACCTGGCGATCGGCACGGCCGATGAAATCGAGCAGGCCATCAGGCCGCAGCCGCCCCAGATCGCCGGTGCGCAGCCGGCGGGCACCCGGCGCCACATCGCCGCCGGTCTGGAAGGTGGCCGCGGTCAGGGCCGGATCGCGCCAATAGCCCGCGGCCATGAAGGCGCTTTCAACCTCGATCTCGCCCACCTCGCCCTCGGCAACCGGCTGGCCGGCGGCATCGATCAGCCGCATGCGGCGGTCGGCCACCGGCCAGCCGACCGGCACCAGCCCGCCATCCAGCCCGGCCGCCGTGGCACGGTCGATCAGCCAATGGCGATAGATCGTGGCATTCTCGGTGGAGCCGATGCCGACATAGATCAGCAGATCATCGGGTGCCGACGCGAAAACCCTGGCCAGATCGTCGGCAAAGATCCGCTCGCCGGCAAGATAGGCCAGCCGCGCCTGGCCCAGCGCCGCCGGTCCGGCACCACTGTCGGTCAGCGCCCGCAACACCGTCGGCATGGCGTGAAACACCGTCGGACGCGCCGTCTGAAAGCGGCGGGCGACGCCGGCGATGCCTTCGTCCCGCAGATCGACCGGCACCAGCGCCGCTCCTGACAGCACCGCGCCATACATATCGCGCAGCGCACCGCCGACGCTCGGCGAATACAGCTGGGTCAGCCGGTCGCCGGGACCGATGCCGGTGACGTCGAGATACTGGAAGATATCGTGCAGCAGACCGCGCTGGGTCTGACAGACCCCCTTGGGGCTGCCGGTCGAGCCGGAGGTATAGATCACCCAGGCGATATCGTCGGCGCGGCCGGTGGGGTGCCAGTCCGATGACGGCAACCGTGGCAGATCGTCGATCACGATCACCGCGGCCCCCGCCGCCAGCGCCACGGCGGCCAGCGCCGGCGACCGGTCGCGGCTGGCCCGATCGGTCACCAGCAGACCGACCCCGGCATGGTCCATGATCATGCGGTTGCGATCGGCCGGAAAGGACGGGTCCAGCGGCACGCATGGCCGCCCCGCCGCCAGTGCCGCCAGCAGCGCCGCCAGACATCCGGCAGAGGCGGGCAAAGCCACGGCCACTGGCACGCCCGATGGCGAGGCGGCATCGGTCGCCGCCGCGATTCTGCATGCCATAAGATGCAATTCACCATAGCGGGTCACCGCCTCGCCAGCCGTGGTTCCGCCAAAAACCGCCACAGCTTGCGGATCGATCGCCACCGCCGCCTCGAACACCGCGAACACCGGCCGTTCCAGCCGGTCGGGCCGGATCGGCGCGAGCATGGCATCGGCGGCGCGAGGATGCGGCATCATGCCACGGCGCCCGTCATCGGCGCCGGCTGTGCCGGGTCGTCAATGGTCCGACACCAAAGCGCGCACCACGGCGTGTCGGTCGGATGGCGCCAACCATCTGTGACCATCTGCGCAGCATCTCCATCCATGTCCGTCAGATCCAGTCATGGCATAGATGACACAGATCCATCCAGAGCAGAACGAGGCCGGACCACTGCCTGCCTTTCCGTCATCTTATTTCAACCATTAGAAGATTAATTTCGATAATATATTGATCATTGACGTATAATGGGAAAAGCTGGCATGCTCTGGCCCATGTCCACGTCGCGCAGCAGTGTGCTGACCCGGGCGGAGCGGCTCGACTGGCTGAGGCTCATCCGCACGGAACAGGTCGGCCCGATCACATTCTTCGAGCTTCTCACCCGCTATGGCACTGCCGCGCGGGCATTGGAGGCTGTGCCGGAACTGGCGCGACGCGGCGGCCGCGCCCGGCCGCTGACCCCGCCCTCACGCGCCAAGGCCGAGGCCGAGCTGCGTCGGATCACCGCCGCCGGCGCCCGGCTTGTGGCCATGGGCGAACCCGGCTATCCGCCACGCCTTGCCGAGATACCGGATCCACCGCCGCTCGTGCAGATCCGTGGTCACGATACCGTGGCGGCAGCCCCGGCCGTGGCGCTGGTTGGCGCGCGCACCGCCGCCCTTCCGTCATGCCGGCTGGCGGGCAGGATGGCCGCTGACCTTGCGGCCGCCGGCATCGTGGTGGTCTCAGGGCTTGCCCGCGGCATCGATGCCGCCGCCCATGACGGCGCGCTCGGCGCCGGCACCGGCGGCGCTGGCACCATGGGTGTGGTCGCCGGCGGCATCGATGTGGTTTATCCGCCCGAACACGCGGCGCTCCAGGCACGGATCGCCACCGAGGGCCTGCTGCTGGCCGAACAGCCGCCGGGTGTGGAGCCGGTTGCCCGACATTTTCCACGCCGCAACCGCATCGTCGCCGGCAGCACGCTCGCCACGGTCGTGATCGAGGCGGCGCCGCGATCCGGGTCACTGATCACCGCCCGGCTTGCCGGCGAGTATGGGCGCGAGGTGCTGGCCGTGCCGGGATCGCCCGCCGACAGCCGGTCGGAGGGCTGCAACCGGCTGATCCGCGACGGCGCCACTCTGGTGCGCAACGCCGCCGACGTGCTGGAGGCGATCCGCTCGCTGCTCGACAAGCCTCTGGGCGAGCCTCATCCCCTGGCCCTGCCCCATCCGGCGCTGCGCGATCAGGTGCTGCAATCCGGTCCGGACGACGCCGAACTGGATGCCGCGCGCGGCCTGATTCCGCCGCTGATCGCCGCCGATCCGATGGGCGTCGACGACCTCGTCCATGCGAGCGGCTTGACGGCGGCCACCATTCTCACGATTTTGTTGGAACTGGAACTTGCCGGGCGGCTCATTCGCCTGCCCAGAAGAATGGTGTCGCTGAGCATGGGCTGATCCCCGCGCCCCGGCCGCGGCGCGGACGAGAGAAGCCTGACCGATCCCCTGACCGGGAGCCGGCGGGTCTGTACAAGCGCGGAGACCAGCAAGGCAGCCCATGAAGGTCGTCGTCGTCGAATCGCCTGCGAAAGCCAAGACGATCAATAAGTATCTGGGAGATGACTTCCGAGTCCTCGCCAGCTACGGTCACGTCAGCGATCTGCCGGCGAAGGACGGATCTGTCAGGCCCGATGAAGACTTTGCAATGACCTATGAGGTCGATCCAAAGTCCGAACAGCATCTGAAAGCCATTGTCGGCGCCCTGAAGGGGGCCGACCAACTGTTTCTCGCGACCGACCCGGATCGCGAGGGCGAGGCGATCAGCTGGCACGTCCACAACGCCCTTGAAAAACGTGGCGCGCTGAAGGGCGTGCCGGTCAAGCGGGTGGTGTTCCACGAGATCACGAAGACCGCGGTCCAGAAGGCGATCGCCAACCCGCGCGACATCGACATGAACCTGGTCAATGCCCAGCAGGCCCGGCGGGCGCTGGACTATCTGGTCGGGTTCAATCTGTCGCCGGTGCTGTGGCGCAAGCTGCCGGGCTCACGCTCGGCCGGCCGCGTCCAGTCGGTGGCGCTCAGGCTGATCTGCGAGCGTGAAGCCGAGATCGAGGCCTTCCGCACCCGCGAATACTGGACCATCGACGCCGAGTTCGCCGCTGGCGAGCGCCGGCTTCTGGCCCGGCTGACCGCCCTTGACGGCGAGAAGCTCGACAAATTCGCGCTGGGTTCTGAAACCGCCGCCATGGATGTGGTGGGGCGGATCGAGAGCCTGTCGGGCTGGCGGGTGTCGGATGTCGAACGCAAACAGGGTCGCCGCAACCCGGCCCCCCCCTTCACCACCTCGACACTTCAGCAGGAAGCCAGCCGCAAGCTGGGCTTCTCGGCCAAGAAGACCATGCAGGTGGCGCAGAAGCTGTATGAGGGCATCGCCCTTGGCCGTGAGACGGTCGGCCTGATCACCTATATGCGAACCGACAGCGTCAACCTGTCGAACGAGGCGGTGGCGGCGATCCGCGATCTGGTCGACCAGGTTCACGGCACCCGTTATCTGCCCGACCGGCCACGCAGTTTCGCGAACAAGGCCAAGAACGCCCAGGAAGCCCATGAGGCGGTGCGCCCGACCGATGTGTTCCGCCGGCCCAAGGAGGTCCGCAGCCATCTCGACGACGACCAGTTCCGGCTGTATGAGCTGATCTGGAAGCGCACCGTCGCCAGCCAGATGGCCCAGGCCCTGCTGGATCAGGTGGCGATCGAGGTGGTCGACAGCACGAAGGCCGCCATGTTCCGGGCCACCGGCAGCGTCATCGCCTTCGACGGCTTTCTGACGCTGTATCAGGAAGGCCGCGACGACGAGGAAGAGGACGAGGAAAAGCGTCTGCCGTCGTTCGAGCGCGCCGAGCCGCTGGATCGCGGCCCGGTGAAGCCCGATCAGCATTTCACCGAGCCGCCGCCGCGCTATACCGAGGCGACGCTGGTCAAGAAGCTGGAAGAACTGGGCATCGGCCGGCCGTCGACCTATGCCTCGATCATTTCGGTGCTTCAGGACCGCGATTACGTGGTGCTCGACAAGAAGCGCTTCGTGCCTGAGGACCGTGGCTGGCTGGTCACCGCGTTTCTGGTCAGCTTCTTCGACCGCTATGTCGAATATGATTTCACCGCCCGGCTGGAAAGCGAACTCGACCGGGTGGCGGAAGGCGATGTCGACTGGAAGTCGGTGCTGCGCGCCTTCTGGCAGGCCTTCCACATGGCGATCGACGGCACCAGCGACCTCAAGATCGCCGATGTGCTGACCGCGGTCGAAACCCGGCTGGAACGCCATGTCTTCCCCGATCGCGAAGACGGCAGCGATCCGCGCGCCTGCCCGGCCTGCGCCAATGGCCGGCTGTCGCTGCGGCTGGGCAAGTTCGGCTCGTTCGTCGCCTGCTCGAACTATCCCGACTGCAAGTTCACCCGGCCGGTCGGCGGTGCCGCCGGCACCGGCGACGGCGCCTCGGAAGCCGGCGCGACCGGGTTGGATGTGGGGCCGAAGCATCTGGGCGACGACCCGGCAACCGGCCTGCCGGTCACGCTGCGCAAGGGCCCTTACGGGGTCTATGTTCAACTGGGCGAAGGCGGCGGCGGCGAAAAGCCCAAACGGGCCTCGCTGCCCAAGGGGCTGACCGCCGAAGCCGTCACGCTGGATATCGCCGTCGGCCTGCTGGCGCTGCCGCGCGATATCGGCACGCACCCGGAGACCGGCGAGATGATCACCGCCGGCATCGGCCGGTTCGGACCCTATCTGCGCCATAATGGCGCCTATAAATCGCTGAGCGGCGATGACGACGTGCTGACCATCGGCATCAACCGCGCCGTCGCCCTGCTGGCCGAAGCGCCAAAGGGCCGGGGTGGCGGTGTCGCCCCCTTGCGCGTGCTGGGCGAGCATCCGCAGGGCGGCGAGATCGCGCTCTACAAGGGCCGCTATGGCCCTTATGTGAAGCATGGCGCGGTCAACGCCACATTGCCCAAGGCGACGGAACCCGAGGCCCTGACCCTGGACGACGCGATCGCCCTGGTCGATGCCCGCGCCGCCGCCACCGGCAAGACCCGCAAGGCACCGGCCAAGGCCAAGGCGGCCGGCTCGACGGCAGCCGGCGCGAAGAAGGCACCCGCGAAGACATCAACCGCGAAAAAGACATCAACCGCGAAGACGGCGTCGACCGCGAAGAAGCCGGCGGCCAAAAAGGTCGCGACTAAGGCCGACGGCGCCGATCCGGCCACGCCCCCGGCCGCGACAAAGAAGCCGGCGGCCGCGAAGAAACCCGCCGCCAAGGCATCGGCGGGCGACGACGAGGCGCCGTTCGACGGCGCGGTTCCGGTGAAGACCGCCGCCACCAGGCCCAAGGCAGCCCCCCGGACCGGCGGCCGCAAGCCCGCCGCCGGCAAGACCGTGGCGGGCTGAGCCGAAGGGCCGCCTGCATCCTGCACCGGATGCACCCGGATGGCGGCGGAACCGCTGAACCATCCGGGCGCTTGAACAGGGCAGCTTTGCGTGGCAACGACTTGCCGGGCCGGCGGCACGGGCGTACCGTGCCGCCAGACCGTTTCGTCCGCGCAGGCTCTCTGCCCGTGGCCAAGCTCCGTCCGCCGAAAGCGACCCGCCGACTTGACTTCATCATCCGACGACGACATCGATCGCCTGCCCAGCCGCGAACAGATCCTGGCCTTCATCGCCGAAAGCGACCGCCCGGTCGGCAAGCGCGAGATCGCCCGCGCCTTCAACATCACCGGCGGCGCCCGGATCGGGTTGAAGCGGATCCTGCGCGAGCTGAAGGATGATGGCACGCTGAAACGCGCGGGCGCCCGCCAGGTGGCCGAGCCCGGCACCCTGCCATCGGTGCTGGTGGTGGATGTCACCTCGATCGACGACGAGACCGGCGAGGCCGAGGCCCGCCCGGCGGTGTGGGATGATGACGCCCGGGGCGCGCCGCCGCCGATCGTGGTGCTGCGCGAAGCCGGACTGAAGCCGCGCGACGAGGCGGCGCCGGGCTTTGGCGACCGCCTGCTGGTCCGGCTGGCACGCGGTGAGGCCGGCGTCTATGAGGCGCGGGTGATCCGGCGGCTGGAAACCCGCAGCCGGCGCATCACCGGCGCCATTCGCGAGATCGATGACGGCTTCCGCCTGATCCCGGCCGATCGCCGCGCCAAGACCGATTATGCGATCGAGGAGGCCGAGCTTGGCGGGGCCGTCGACGGCGAGTTCGTGGTCGCCGAAACCCTGCCCGGCCGCAGGCTTGGCCTGCCGCGCGCCCGGGTGGTGAAGCGGCTGGGGCTGGAACAGACCGGTGCCGCGATCATCGATCTGGCGATCGAGACCCATGGCATCCCCGATCATTTCCCGCCGGCGGCGATCCGCGAGGCCGAGGCCGCCAAGCCTCCGATCCTGTCGGGCGGCCGCGAGGATCTGCGCGCCATTGCCTTCGTCACCATCGATGGCGAGGATGCGCGCGACTTCGACGACGCGGTTCATGCCGAGCCCGACCCCGATCCGGCCAATCCCGGCGGCCATATCATCCGGGTCGCGATCGCCGATGTGGCCCATTACGTCACCGCCGGCAGCGCGCTGGACCGGTCGGCCGAGGAGCGCGGCAATTCGGTCTATTTCCCCGACCGGGTGGTGCCGATGCTGCCCGAGGCCTTGTCGAACGGCTTGTGCTCACTGCGCCCCAACGAAGACCGGCACTGCCTGGCCGCGATGATGCGGATCGATGCCGATGGCCAGCTAATCGAGCACCGTTTCGTGCGCGGGCTGATGCGATCGGCGGCGCGGCTGACCTATAACCGCGTCCAGGCGGCCCGCGATGGCAACCCGGACGGCGACATCCAGCCGCTGATGGCCCCGGTGATCACGCCGCTCTACGACGCCTTCCAGGTGCTGGACGCGGCCCGCCGCAAGCGTGGCGCGCTGGAGATCGACATGCCCGAGCGGCGGGTTGTCATGGACGAGACCGGCCGGGTGACCGATATCCGCACCCGGTTGCGCTTCGACGCCCACAAGCTGATCGAGGAGTTCATGATCCTGGCCAATGTGGCGGCGGCGGACACGCTGATCCGCCGCAACCGGCCATGCCTGTTCCGGGTCCACGACCAGCCCCCGGCCGACAAGGTATCGGTGCTGCGCGATTATCTGGCCTCGCTGGATCTGCCCTTCACCAATTCGGTCCATGTCGAGCCGCGTGATTTCAACCGGGTGCTGAAGAAGGTCGCCAACACACCGCTTGAGCATCAGGTGAACACCACGGTTCTGCGCAGCCAGTCGCAGGCGACCTACAGCCCCGACAATATCGGCCATTTCGGGCTGTCGCTGGAACGCTATGCCCATTTCACCTCGCCGATCCGGCGCTATGCCGACCTGATCGTGCATCGATCGCTGATCCGGGCGCTGAACCTTGGCAATGACGGGCTGGACGGTGCCGCCGCCGACGGCCTGCATGCCCTGGGCGAACACCTGTCGATCACCGAGCGTCGCGCCGATCTGGCCGAGCGCGAGGTCACCAACCGCCTGCTGGTGGTGTTCCTGGCCGACAAGGTCGGCGCCAGCTTCGGCGGGCGGATCACCGGCGTGCACGGGGTTGGCCTGTTCATCGAGATGGACGAGACCGGCGCCGACGGCTTCGTGCCGATTTCCACCCTGGGTCGGGAGTACTTCATCCTGGATCCCGGCGAGCAGGCCTTGATCGGAGAACGTTCCGGCATGCGCTTTGCCCTGGGCGACCGGGTGGAGATCCGGCTGCGCGAGGCCGATATCGTGGCCGGTGGCCTGCTGTTCGAGATCATTGAGGGCGGCCGCCCCGGCAAGCCGCCGACGCCGGGCCAGGTGAAGCGGCTGAAGGCGCTGGCCCGTGAGGTCGCGGCCGAACGGGCGCGGGCGCGCGATGCCCGCGGCGACGGCCATGGCGGCGGCCGTGGTGGTGGCGGCCGCGCAGGTGGAAGCGGACGGGCACCGCTGCGACGGTCCGGTGGTGCACCCAGACGGGGAGGACGGTGATGATCGACAACAGGCTGCGACGGATCATTGCGGAAGCGGATGGCTTCGCCGTCGGCACATTCCTCATGTCCGACAGTGCCACATCGGCGGCGATGATGGATGCGGCGGGCTATGACTTCCTGGCCATCGACCGCCAGCATGGTGTGATCGACGACGCCACCTGCCTGCGGCTGCTGGCCGAGATCGGCCGTCATGGCACGGCACCGATCGTGCGGGTGCCGGCCAACCGGCCGGAAGATACTATGCGGGCGCTGGATCACGGCGCCCTGGGCGTGATCGCGCCGCTGATCGACGATGCCGCCGGCGCCGCGATTTTGACCGCCGCCTGCCGGTTTCCACCCCATGGCGGCCGCAGCTTCGGCCCGGTGCGCGCCGGGCCGGTCTATGGCCGCGGCTATCTGAAGGCGATCGACGCGCAGGTGCTGGCGATCGCGATGATCGAGACCCGGGCGGGCCTGGACGCGCTGGACGCAATTCTGGCGACGCCGGGGCTGGATGCGATCTTTGTCGGCCCCAACGATCTGGGCCTGGGCCTGAGACTGGGCTTCACCGGCGGCCATCCCGATGCCGACCCGGCGCTGGCCGAGGCGATCACCGCCATCGCCACCCGTGCCAAGGGGGCCGGTATCGCCGCCGGCATTCATTGCACCGACCCGGCGATGGCCCGCGCCATGCGCGGCCTGGGCTATCGCTTCGCGACCATCGGCAGCGATCTGGGCCTGATGGCCACCGCGGCCGCCGCCAGCGCCGACCAGGCCCGCGGCGACTGACCGGAAGGCCGGCGGGCACAGAGATGACCGACCATAGCCGCCCCACCGACACTGCCGGCCCCACCGCCCGGCCCGCCGCTCCGCCAATGCTGCGACTGGCGCTGATCCTGGGGCTGCTCGCGGCGTTCGGACCGCTGTCGATCGACATGTATCTGCCGGCCTTCCCGGCGATTGCCAGCGACCTTGCGGCCGATCCGTCGGCGGTGCAGGCGACGCTGGCGCTGTTCTTTGCCGGGCTCGCCGGTGGCCAGTTGATCTATGGGCCGCTGGCCGACCGTCTGGGCCGGCGGCTGCCGCTTCTGGCCGGCGTCGTTCTGTATACCGTCGGCAGCATCGGCTGCGCGCTGGCGGCCGATGTCGATGCGCTGGTGATGTGGCGGCTGGTTCAGGCGCTGGGCGGCTGTGCCGGCATGGTGATGTCACGCGCGGTGATCCGCGACCTGTTCGACGAACGCGGCTCGGCGATCATGCTGGCGCGGCTGATGCTGGTGATGGGGGCCGCACCCATCCTGGCGCCGCTGATCGGCGGACAGCTGCTGGTGGTGGCGGGCTGGCGGTCGATCTTCTGGGTGCTGACCGGCGCCGGCGTTCTGGCGCTGGTGGTGGTGGCCCTGGCGCTGCCGGAAAGCCTGCCGGCCGACCGCCGCCGCCGTCAGGGCGTGGCTGCAATCGGCCTGACCTATCTGCGTTTCGCGCTGGATCGCCGCTTCATCGCCCCGGCGCTGGCCGGTGGCGCGGCGATGGGGGCGATGTTCGCCTATATCGCCGGATCGCCCTTCGTGTTCATCGACCTGTACGGGGTCGGTCCCGGCGCCTATGGCTGGCTGTTCGGCACCAATGCCGCCGGTCTGATCCTGGCATCGCAGATGAATGCCCGGCTGGTACGCGGCCGCAGCCCTGCTGCCATCATGCGCATGGCCTGTACCACCCAGGCTGTGGCCGGCGTGTCGCTGGCCGCGATCGTGGCCACAGGCATCGCGCCGGTGGGCACGGCGACCGGACTGGCCATGCTGATGGTGCCGCTGTTTCTGTGTATCGCCGTCAACGGCCTGATCATGCCCAATGCCACCGCGGTCGCCATGTCGCCCTTCGGTGCCCGCGCCGGCAGCGCCGCGGCCCTGCTGGGCCTGCTGCAATTCGGCACCGGCGCGATTTCAGCCGCGCTGGTGGGCGCGCTGGATGATGGCAGTGCCTGGCCGATGGCCGCGGCGATTGCCTTGATGGGCCTGGCCAACGCCGGTTTCGGCTGGTGGACACCGCGCCCCGCCAGTCCGGCAACAGGACCATGACCGCCGGCCCGATGGCGCCCCCCGTCGGTTTTCCACAGCTTAATATTGCTTCGCAATATCGGACGCACTACTAATCGAAGACGCGGGATGAACGTGCCGCGCGAATTATATCAACAACCCTCGCGCAGCGCGGGGTATCTTCCCACGTCCAGACCTGGAAGCTTGAGCGATGAGCAACATCCGTACCGAGCGCGTGATCGACGTCCACCACTGGACCGACCGGCTGTTCAGCTTCACGACGACCCGCGACCCGGCGTTCCGCTTCGAGAATGGCCAGTTCACGATGATCGGGCTGGAGGTGAACGGCAAGCCGCTGCTCCGCGCCTATAGCGTCGCCAGCCCGAATTACGAGGACACGCTGGAATTCCTCAGCATCAAGGTTCAGAACGGGCCGCTGACCTCGCGGCTTCAGCACATCAAGCGCGGCGACCCGATGCTGGTGGGTGCCAAGCCGGTCGGCACGCTGGTGAAGGACAATCTGAAGCCGGGCCGCACGCTGTACATGCTGTCGACCGGCACGGGCCTGGCGCCGTTCATGAGCCTGATCCGCGACCCCGACGTCTATGACCGGTTCGAGACGGTGGTGCTGACCCATACCTGCCGGGAAGTGGCCGAGCTTGCCTATTACGACCACATCACCAAGGAGATGCCCGACCACGAATTCTATGGCGAGGCGGTCCGCAACCAGTTGATCTACTATCCGACGGTGACGCGCGAACCGTTCCGCAATCAGGGCCGGATCACCGACCTGATCGACAGCGGCAAGCTGTTCACCGATATCGGCACCACGCCCTTCGACCCCGCCCATGACCGGATCATGATCTGCGGCAGCCCGGAAATGCTGGCCGATCTGCAGAAGATGGCAGAAGCGCGCGGCTTCAAGGAAGGCAACAGCAGCACGCCGGGCGAGTATGTGATCGAGAAGGCCTTCGTCGACCGGTAAGGCCCCGGTGGCCCAGGCGACAGGCCGGCCGGCCGCAGCACCTGATCAGCCGGCGGCGGCGCCGGTCGTCCGCCGCAACACCAGATCGCGACGGATCTTCGGGGCGTCGCTGTCGTCCAGCAATTCCCACAGCGGCAGCGACAGCGGCGGCAGCACGCGCCAGTCGAACCCGACCAGCAGCCGGGTGACCACCGGCCGTGCCGCCGCCCCCCTGGCGGCCTCAGGGGCCGGTGCCTCCAGATGGCCCAGCGGCAGCACCATCCGGCGATAGAAGACCCGCCTGCGGGGCCCCGGGCGCCGATAACAGGCAATCGCCAGCCAGCACACCGCCTCGGCCGTCACCGGGCCATAGGTGGCCAGCGCCCGCGCCCTCAGCTCCGGCGGCAGGCTGTCGGGCACGACATGGCCGGTCAGGTCGGCGTCGAACATCTCGCGCAACCCCTCGCCCGCCACTCTGACAAGCCAGCGGTCGGGGCCAGTCACGTCCAGCAGCATCACCCGGCCAAGATGCCGGCGCATCGCCACCGGGTCCACCGCGCGTGGCGCCGGCAGGCCGCCCGTGGCGGCGCCCCAGCCGCGCCACAGGGCGAACAGGTCGACCAGGGGCGAGGCCCGCCCCAGCCCGCGCCGGAAGCCCGCACAATCGACGTCAGCCTGCCTGACCGTCACGACATCCTCTCCTGCTTCGCCACGGCACCGCCCCACAGCGCCCTCCCCTCCTTGGGCACATACCAGGGCACATACCATCACCTGCGGCGCCGATCCACCGCGCCCCCTGTGACAGCGGCGCATGACAGCCCCCGGACGGGTGCGACTCCCAGGGGAATCGCATTTGAAGAATAGCCCTGGCGACCGGTGGCGAAGTGGAGTCTGTATGAGTGTTCCTGAGAGGGGGACAT
>NZ_BMDZ01000071.1 GCF_014636235.1 Tistrella bauzanensis | reverse complement strand
TCCGACGCAAGGTCGCCGCTTGGGACGACGACTTCCTCGCAAGCATCATCGCAGCTTAAAATTTTCACCCGATTCCCCTGGGGGGTGAGGCCGGTGGCCCGCAGCACCGCACGGTCGAAGCGCCGCTGGCCATAGCCCGCTTCGGCGGCGAGGTGGCCGATGGACGGCGGTGTGTCGCCACTGGCCAGATGGTCGAGCGCGGCGCGCACCGCTGGCGGTGTCAGAAACCGGTTCCGGTCCTCGATCGCGACGCGCAGCGCATATAACAGCCCGTGAAGGCGGGCCGGGTCGGCCGGGGCGTCCGCCAGATGGCGGGCGGCGTCGTGCACGCCGCCGGCAAGCAGCAGGGCCGCCCGATGGCTGGCGCCGACCAGTTCGGCTGGCGGCGCATCGATCAGTGCTGCCAGCCGGCCGGGTCGGAAGCGCAGCCCGATATGGCCGCGGCCGGGCTGATGGGCGACCATCCGGGCGGTGTCGTCGGTGCCGGCGATCAGGATGGTGGGATCGTGCCCGCCACCATGGGCGACGATCAGATCCATGCAGCCATCGGGCAATACCCGGAAGGGCGCTGTGCCGGCCGGTGTCGGGCCCGGTGATGGCGTGGGCGTGCGGGCGTGCCACACGGCCTGAACCATACCGCCAAGGGCCGGCGGCGGTGCGTGCTCGCGATAGACGCCGGCACCGGCGCCGGTGGCCGCCATTCCGCCCGCCATGGCGGTTCCGTCGGTTCTCAGAACGGCAGATTGCCCATGCCGGGGATGCTCAGGCCGCCGGTCATCTTCTGCATCTCGTCGTTCACGAAGACCTCGACCTTCTTCTTCGCGTCATTGACGGCGGCGACGATCAGGTCTTCAAGCATCTCGACCTCTTCGGCATCGACCAGCTTGGGATCGATCTTGAGGCTGCGCAATTCAGACTTGCCGGTCATCACCGCGGTGACCATGCCGCCGCCGGACTGGCCGGAAATCTCCACCTGACCAAGCTGCTCCTGCATCTCGGCCATCTTCGACTGCATCTTCTGGGCCTGCTTCATCAACTGGCCGATATTGCGCATCGCACGGGGCTCCTGGGACATGGGGGCATGGTGGTTGGGGTGTATATAAGGCGGGGGATGGGGGTGGCGCCAGTCCCGCGCCATCCATTCGCCGCGCGCCGGGCGTAAAACGGCGGGGCGTGGCCTAGAAATCGCCGAAGCGGGCATCGTAATCTGCCCCGGCGCTGTCCTCGTCGCCGGCGCCATAAGCGTCTTCGTCGATGCCGTCGCCAAAGATTTCGGCATCCAGACGGTCGATGGCGGTGCCGCCGGCCGAGGCATCGGTGGTGGCGGTCGCGAAGATCGGCGTCACCTCTTCCAGCGTCGCACCCGGGAAGGCGCTGAACACCGCCGACACCATCGGATGCCGGCGGGCCAGCGCCATCATCCGGCGGCGGCGCATCTCGTCATACTGCACCAGAGTGGGGGTGGCGCGGGCGGCGGCGACCAGGGCCGGGTCGCCCATCACCGCGGCATTGCGCACCGTCCAGGGCGCATCGTCGATCCGACCCAGAACATCCTGCAACTTCTGGGCAAGCCCGCTGTCGGCGCCGGGCTCGAAGGCCAGCACCAGCCGGCGTTCGGCGGCGGTGACGCTGATCTCGGCGATATGGGCCATGCCGCGCAACTCGGGCACGATCCGGATCTCGCGATGCCGGCGCAGCAGATCGATGATCTCGCGCCAGCGGTCGAGCCGGTCACGCACCACATCATCCAGCAGGGGGGCGGTATCGGCCTCGGGCGGGGCCTCGGCCCTGGGCGCCGGGCCGGGGGCTGGCCGGGGCACTGGCTGCGGTTCTGCCGTCGGGGCGGCCGGTTCTACCTTTGTGGCAGGCTTCGGCGCTGGTGCGGGCATCGGCACGGCAGGGGCAGACGGCGCCGGTGGACGTGCCACCGGTTGCACGACATCCGGATGAGAGACGGCTGGCAGAGGGGCGGGCGTCAGAGGGGCGGGCGGCCGGGGGGCAATCGGCCGGGGGGCGGCAGCGGGGGTCGGCGGCACGGCCGCGGGCGGGGTGGTCGGGCGCCGGTCTGGCGCCGCCGGGGTCGGCGCATGCGCCCCGGCGGCCGGGCTAGGGCGGGGCGGTGGCCCGCCCTCGGCCTTCATCCGGTCGAGCATCCGGGCAAGCTCGGCCGGGTCGGGCAGGTCGGCGGCATGGGCCAGGCGGATGACCACCATCTCGGCGGCCGCCTGCGGCACCGGCGCCATGCGGACCTCGCTCAACCCCTTCATCAGCATCTGCCAGGCGCGGCCCAGATGGGCCATGCCGACCCGGCCGGCGATGCGGGTGGCGGCGCCGCGTTCCGATGCGGTCAGCACCGGCCCACGGCCGCCGGTGCCGGCCAGCTTCACCCGGGTCATCAGATGAACCAGGGCCAGCATGTCTTCGACGATCACCGCCGGATCGGCGCCGGCGCGGGCCTGATCCTCCATGATGTCGAGTGCCGCCGCGATGTCGCCACCAAGGGTGCGGTCGAGAAGGTCGATCACGACCGCCCGGTCGGCCAGCCCCAGCATGTCGCGGACCTGGACCTCGGTGACGGCGCCGGCGCCATGGGCGATCGCCTGATCGAGCAGCGACAGCCCGTCGCGCACCGAGCCATCGGCCGCGCGCGCGATCAGCGCCAGGGCGGCCTCGTCGATCCCGGCGCCCTCGATGCCGGCGATGCGGGCGAAATGGGCGGTCAGCACCTCGGGCTCGACCCGCTTCAGGTCGAAGCGCTGGCAGCGCGACAGCACGGTGACCGGCACCTTGCGCAACTCGGTGGTGGCGAAGATGAATTTCACATGCGGCGGCGGTTCCTCAAGCGTCTTCAACAGCGCGTTGAACGCGCTGGTCGACAGCATGTGAACCTCGTCGATGATATAGATCTTGAAGCGCGCACCGACCGGGCGGTAGCGCACGCCCTCGATGATCTCGCGGATGTCGTTGACGCCGGTGCGGCTGGCGGCGTCCATCTCCAGCACGTCGACATGGCGGTCTTCCACGATCAGCCGGCAGGTCTCGCACACGCCGCAAGGTGCTGGCGTGGGGCCGCCGGTGCCGTCGGGCCCGGTGCAGTTCAGCGCGCGCGCGATGATCCGCGCGGTCGAGGTCTTGCCGACACCGCGGACACCGGTGAGCAGAAAGGCATGGGCCAGGCGGCCGGTCTCGATCGCATTGGTCAGGGTGCGGACCAGGGCGTCCTGGCCGATCAACTCGGCGAAGGTGCGGGGGCGGTATTTGCGGGCGAGCACCCGGTATTCGGCGCCGCCTGCCTGTGCGTGGACTGCGCCTGCATCCGGTGCCGTGGCGCCACCGGCCGCGATGGCGGCTGGGGCTGGCTCTGCGGCACTGTCGGATGCGGTCATGCCGGGTTCCGGTCGCGTCTCTGGCTGGCGGGCCTTGGCCCGCGACGAGATGAAGAGGTGGGCGAGATGAAGAGGTGGAAGACTGGACAGCGACCCGGATCGCGAACTCGTTACGGCTGCTGCCTTCCGGCCCTGACCGGTTTGGCGAGGCTCTCCGCCCGCGCCAGCCTTCCGGGGTGCACTATGGGGATCGTGTCCCGGCTTTGCAAGCCCGCTATGCGGCCGATGCCGCGCGGGGACAGTGGCGCGGCCGCGTGCTATCGTCCCGGACATTGCCGCCAAGAGCCCTGAATACGACGCTGCGTTCCGAGGTCCAGACCATGTATGACCCCTATGATCCCGATCGCCCGAACGTCCTGGCCGGCCTGCGCATCGACCGCGCCGGCCGCCATCGCCGCGACGATGCCTGGCTGTCCGCCCGTCAGACGGCGCCTGAGGCCCGCACCGTGCTGATCTGGCGCGACCAGACCGTGGTGGTGCCGATGGGGGGCGGTGCCGTCGTCGCGTTGCTGGCCGATCTGGCCGGGCTGATGCAGGTGGCGCACGATCTGCTGGACGATCCGCCGGTCTATCTGGGCGATGTGGATGGCCGGCCGCTGTTCGCGGTGGACATCACCCGGGTCGAGGATCTGGCCGGGCTGCTTGGCGGATTGCGGTTGGATGATCCGGCGATGGACATCGCCGCCGCGGCACCGGTGGATCTGCGGCAGGCGGCATCGACCCTCGACGATCAGCAGGCGGCGCTGGTCGCCTATGGCCGGGCGATGGCGCATTGGCACCGCCGGCACCGGTTCTGCGGCGTGTGCGGGGCGCCGACCGAGGCGCGCCAGGGCGGCCATGTCCGCCGCTGCACGTCGGAGACCTGCGGCACCGAGCATTTTCCGCGCACCGATCCGGCCGTGATCATGCTGGCGGTGAAGGACGACTGGTGCGTGCTGGGCCGCCAGCCGCGCTTTCCGGCCGGGATGTATTCCACTCTGGCGGGGTTTCTGGAGCCGGGCGAAAGCCTGGAGGAGTGCGTGCGCCGCGAGATGATGGAAGAGGTGGGCCTGAGGATCGGCAGGGTCAGCTATCGCCACAGCCAGCCCTGGCCGTTTCCGGCCTCGCTGATGGTGGGGTTCCGCGCCGAGGTGCTGGAAGGCGGGCCGCTGGATATCGACCATCACGAGCTGGAAGACGCGCTGTGGGTGCATCGCGATGAACTGCGCGACCCGGAATTGTCGCCGGTGACCCTGCCGCACCGGATCTCGATCGCCCGTCGCCTGATCGACGAATGGATGGCGGAGCGCTGACCGATGCGGGTTCTGCTGGTCGAGGATGACGATCGTCTGGCCGAGGCCGTGACATTGGGGCTGACGCAGGCGGGGTTCGCCCTCGATCGGGTGGAGGATGGCGAGGGCGCCGAGGCGGCGCTGGCGGTGAGCCGGTTCGATGCGGTGGTGCTGGATCTGGGCCTGCCCGATATCGACGGGCTGGACCTTGTGCGCCGCTGGCGCGGCCGGGGCCTGACCGTGGCGGTGCTGATCCTGACCGCGCGCGATGGCATCCGCGACCGGGTGGCGGGGCTGGACCGGGGCGCCGACGACTATCTGCCCAAGCCCTTCGCCATGCCGGAACTGGTGGCGCGGCTGCGGGCGCTGATGCGACGGCCCGGCGGCACGCTGGGCGTGGACATCACCTGCGGCGATCTGTCGTTCGACACCATCGGCCGCGAGACCCGGGTGAATGGCCGGGTGGTGTCGCTGGGCCGGCGCGAGACCGGGCTGCTGGAAGTGCTGTTGCGCCGCCAGGGCCGGGTGGTGCCCAAGGATGCCGCCGAAGAGGCGGTGTACGGCTTCGACGATGCCGCCAGCGCCAACACCCTGGAGGTGCTGGTGCATCGGTTGCGCAAGCGGCTGGATGCGGCCGGATCGTCGGTGCGCATCCACACCCTGCGCGGCCTGGGCTATCTGCTGGATGGCGGGGATGGCGATGGCGGGGTTGGCGATGGCGGGGGAGGGCATGGCTGACCGGGCGCCCCCCGGCGGCTGGTCGCTGGCCCGCCGGGTGGCGTTGCGCGCGGTGTTGGCGGCGGTGCTGGTGCTGGGCGCGATCCTGACGGTGCTGGTGCTGGAGCTTCAGGATGTGCGCAACGATCTGGACGATCAGTCGCTGCAGGCGCAGGCCCGGCAGATCATGCGTTTTCTGGACATGACGGGGGATGTGGATGTGACGGGTCGGCCGGTGTTCACACCGCCGCCGGCGGTGGCGGCGCTCTATGGTGACCCGGCCGGCAATCAGGCCTTCGCGCTGGTCGATGGCGCCGGCCGGCTGGTGCTGGGGTCGGCCGGCATCGACGGGCCGTTGGCCGACATCGGCGATATGCCGGCGGCCACCTCGCCGGGTGATCCGCACGGATTGCCGGATCTGGGCGCCCCGTTTCGAACCATCACCGATGGCGGCCGCAGCCTGACCGGCGCCGGCTTTGTGGTGATGCTGGGCGACCGGGCGATGATGCTGCAGGTGGGCCAGGGCCCCGATCACCCCGATGTGCTGGCCGACAGCCTGATCGAAGAGTTTCTGGAAACCGCCGCCTGGTGGGTGGTGGGGGCGTTCACGGTGCTGATCGCGGTGACCTTGTGGACGATCCGCGACGGGCTGGCGCCGTTGCGGCGGCTGTCGGCCCGCGCCGCGCGGATCGGCCCCGCGACCAGCGGCGTGCGGCTGGCCGACGGGTTGAAGCCGGCCGATCTGCCGCGCGAGGTGGCGCCGCTGGTGGAGGCGATCGACCGGGCGCTGGACCGGCTGGACGGGGCGCTCGACCATCAGCGCAGCTTCATCGCCGATGCCGCCCATGAACTGCGCACGCCCATCGCCGCGCTGCGGGCGCGGGTGGAGGCGACGCTGCCGGCCGATCAGGCGCGGCTGCTGGCCCCGGATTTCGACCGGCTGGCCCGGCTGGCCGGACAGCTTCTGCGGCTGGCCGAGGTCGACACGCTGGCGATCGAGGCCGATGAGCGGGCGGATCTGGCGGCGATCGGCCGCGACGTGCTGGCCGATCTGGCGCCGCTGGCGGTGCAGCGCGGCCGCAGCCTGGCGCTGGATGGCGCCGGGCTGCCGGTGATGGTGCGCGGTCGCCCCGAGCCATTGGCGCGGCTGCTGCGCAATCTGGTGGAAAACGGCCTGGCTCATTGTCCGGCCGGCGGCACGGTGACGGTGCGGGTGCTGGCGCCCGCCCACGGCGCCGGCGCCGAACTGCTGGTCGAGGATGACGGGCCGGGCATCCCGCAGGACCGCCGCGACCGGATCTTCGAACGCTTCTGGCGGGCGGATCGCCGGCGCGGCGACGGCGCGGGGCTCGGCCTTGCGATCGTGCAGCGGATCGCCGATGCCCATGGTGCCGGGGTGTCGGTGGGGGACGGCCCGGCGGGTGGCGCCTGCTTCCGGTTGCGGTTTCCGCCGGTCGACCGCCCGGTGTCGACCGGTCGGGCGGACATGGGGCCTGCGTAAGGCAGGGGTAAGTGCCGGCGCCTAGGGTTGGGACGGCGATGGCGATGCCGCTTCGGCATCGCCGCACCTCCACCCCCTGAAGGCGAGGCCCCTGCCATGCCCCCGAGCCCGCATTCCGCGCCGCTGAGCGTGCCTCTGAACGGGGAGCCGCTGTTCAGCGTGGTGCTGCCGGTACGCGACGAGGCGGCGGCGATCCTGCCGCTGATCGCCGAAATCCACAGCGCCTTTGCCGATGGCATCGTCGATGTCGCCGGATACGAGATCATCGCGGTCGATGACGGCAGCACCGACGGATCGCCCCGGCTGCTGAGCGCCGCGGCATCGGTGGACCGGCGGCTGGTGGTGCGGAGCCACGATCGCGGGCGCGGCCAGAGCGCCGCGATGGTGACCGGTGCCCGCATGGCGCGCGGGCTGGTGATAGCCACCCTGGACGCCGACGGTCAGAACGATCCCGCCGATCTGGCGCGCCTGATCCGGCGCTGGCTGGCAGAGGCGGGCGAAACCGGTTGCGGTGTGATGGTGGCCGGTCATCGGGTGGGCCGCGCCGACGGGGCGTGGCGCAAGCTGGTGTCGCTGGTCGCCAATGGCATCCGCAGCCGGGCACTGTCGGACGGCACACCCGACAGTGGCTGCGGCCTGCGGGTGATCGCCCGCGCCGACCTGCTGTCGCTGCCGCTGTTCGACCATGCCCACCGGTTTCTGCCCAGCCTGATGACCGCCGCCGGCGGCCGGGTGGTCTCGGTGACCGTGACCGATCGTCGGCGCCGGGGCGGACGATCGAAGTATCGCACCATCACCCGCGCGGTTCAGGGCGTGATCGATATGGCCGGCGTGGCATGGTTGCAGGCGCGGCTGCGGCCGATCGACCCGATCGGTGCGGCGGTGGTCGCCGCCGAGGGTGCGCGGCCCGATCTGGTGCCGGTGCCGAAGCCGTTGATCGATGTCGCACGTGCCGCTTCGCGCAAGGGTGAGGCGGTGGCATGAGCCTGATTCTGACCATCATGGATGCCCTGAACCCCGGACCCGGCTGGATGCCCGATCTGTGGGGGATCGATCTGTGGCTTGTGGTGGGCTTTGCCGGCCAGTCGCTGTTTTCGGCACGGTTCATGGTGCAGTGGCTGGCGAGCGAGCGCCGCCGCCACAGCTATATCCCGGTGGTGTTCTGGTATCTGAGCCTGGGCGGCGGCGCGTTGTTGTTCGTTTATGCGATCAAGCGCGGTGACCCGGTGTTCATTGCCGGCCAGGGCGTGGGGCTGGTGGTGTATCTGCGCAACCTGGTGCTGATCCGGAAAAGCCGGCAGCCCGATGCCGCCGACCGGAGGATGACGGCGGCATGACGATGGCGGTAAGACGGCCCGGCAGCCGCGGCCATACGGGCGTCGGTCTGGGGGCCGCATGGGGCGATATCGTCCTGGCGGCATCGATGGTTCTGGCGCTGGCGGTGGTGACCATCGCCCTGCGCCCGCCCTTGCCGGTGGATGAAACCCGCTATCTGACCGTGGCCTGGGACATGGCCCGGTCGGGCAGCGTGCTGGTGCCGCATCTGGATGGCAGCGGCTATACTCACAAGCCGCCGCTGCTGTTCTGGGCGATCCGGCTGGTCTGGGCGCTGACCGGGGTGTCGGAGACCGGCGCGCGCGCGGTGCCGTTCCTGTTTCTGGCGGCATTGCTGGCGGCGACGCATGGCCTGGGCCGGCGGCTGTGGCCCGACCGGCCGGGGGTGGCGGGGCTGGCCCTGCCGCTGCTGGTGGCGATGGGGCCGATGACCGTCTTTGCAACCCTGGTGATGTTCGATGTGCCGGTGGCGCTGGGCGTGGTGCTGGCATTGACCGGCCTCTATGGCGGCGCCACCCGTGGCCGGCGGCGCGACTGGGCGCTGATGGCGGCGGGGCTGGAGCTGGGGCTGCTGGCCAAGGGGCCGGTGGCGGCGGTGTTCGTGCTGCCGGCGCTGCTGGCGGCGCCGGTCTGGGTGCCCGTGGCCGTCGATGCCGGCGGCGCGCGCCGGCCGGTGCGCGGCTGGCGACGCTTCGCCGCCGGTGGCGCGCTGGCCAGCCTTGGCGGGATCGCCATGCTGCTGGCCTGGGCTCTGCCGGCCGCCATGGCCGGCGGCCCCGATTTCGCGCGGATGCTGCTGTGGGGGCAGACGGCCGGCCGGGTGGTGCAGGCCTTCGACCACGCACGGCCCTGGTGGTTCTATCCGGCTGTGGCGCCGGCAATGGTGCTGCCGTTCCTGTTCGTGTGGCTGGCGCGCGGCCCGGCGCTGCTGGCGGCGCTTCGCCATTCCGCGCGGCCGGACGACGCCGGCCGGCTTCTTCTGGTGGTGGTGGCGGGCGCGGTTCTGGTGATGAGCCTGGTGAGCGCCAAGCAGATCCACTATCTGCTGCCGATGCTGCCCCCTCTGGCGCTGCTGATCGCGCGCTTTGCCGCACCTGCGGCCGCCGCTGCCGGCCCTGACGACGCCCGACTGCCGGCGGGCCGGCGGTGGCCGCGCCGGATGACGGCGGCGCTGCGGAGAGCATGGGTGCTGCCGGCGCTGGCTGTGGGTCTGGCCGGGGCGGCGGCGGCGGTGGTGCCGCGGGCGGCCGGGCTGGCTGCCGCCGGCGGGATCATGCCGGGGCCGCTGCTGGTGGCGCTGGCGCTGATCGCGCTGGCGGTGTATGCGGCATGGCGGCTGCGGGGGCATCTGCGACATGCGGCGGCGCTGTGGGTTCTGACCGTGATCGCGATCACCGTCTATGGCGGGCTGGGGCCGTTCGCGGCTTTCGACGTGCGGCCGATCGCGCGGATCGTGGCCGGGTTTGCCGCATCCGGCGGCGGGCCGGTCGCCTATATCGGCGGCGATCATCACGGGCTGCTGGATTTCCAGGGCCGCCTGCCGGCGCCGGTGGTGCCGCTGCCGGCCGATACCGACATCGTCGCCTGGGCGGCGGCACATCCGGATGCGGTGATCGCCGGCAGGCCCGATGCCACCGGCGCGCCAGGCTGGGCGCCGGTGGCCGAGATGCCCTATCGGACGCGCCGGCTGGCGGTGTGGCGGGTAGCCGATGCTCCGGTGCGGCCGGATGATGCCGCACCACACGAGCCCGCCGAGCCGGAGCGCCGTGGCAGACTGGGTGGTTGATGGCCGCAGATGGCCGAACCCGCGCCGGGAATAGCTGCCGATGCCTGACAAGACCACCAGACCCATGACTGTCGCGACAGACGGCGGCTCCCCCGACCCCGCCCCCAACGCAGACCCCGACGCCGGCTCCGATCCGGCCGGGCCAGTCTTGTCGCAGGCGCTGGACGCGCGGCACATGGTGCTGCTGGCGCGGCTGGCCCAGGCGGCGCGTCTGATGCTGGGCCGGGCGGCGGCCAGACAGGCGGCATTGGACATGGCCGGCGATGTGTATGGCTGCACCGCGCTGGTGGGACTGCAAGCGAGGGTATTGGAGGTGCTGACCGGCGTGGAGCAGGCGCAGCGCGATCTTCAGACGCAGGCCGCACCGCTTGATGACGATCCGCTGGCGGTGCTGGGCGACTGGTTGACCCTGCGCCGCGGCTGGATCAGGGCCGGGCCACCGAAGAGCATCGCCAGCGCGATCGATCTGCCAGGGCTGGTGATCGAACCCGGCTTCGTCCGCACCGGCGGCGATCCCGCTCCGCCGCCCCTGGCCGACCATGTGGACCCGGCGGCATGGCAGGACTGGTGGGACAGCGCGCCCTGGCGGCGATGAAGGGCCGAACCGCCGCGCCCGACACCGGTTCAGCCGCGGCCGAACAGATCCATCTGCCCGGCACGCTCGGCGGCGGTGGCGCGGACGGGGGGCGTGAACAGGGCACTGGTCAGGCGCCAACTGGTGCGGTTGAGGCCGAGCCGCGCACAGGCCAGCCTGAAACGGTCGGCGATCAGCACCGCCTCGGTCCCGGTGCCGGTCATCCGCCGGCCGAAGCCGCTATCGTAAAGCGCACCACCCCGGGTGGCGCGGATGCGGGCCAGAACCCGTTCGGCCCGGTCGGGGCGTTCCAGACGCAGCCATTCATCGAACAGACCGGCGATCTCGCGCGGCAGACGCAGCAGAATCCATCCGGCACGCACGGCGCCGGCATCGGCCGCCGCGGCAAGGATCGCCTCCAGTTCGTGGTCGGTCAGGCCCGGCACCATCGGCGCCGCCATCACGGTAACCGGTATGCCGGCGGCGGCAAGGCCCCGGATGGCGTGGATCCGCCGGGCCGGCGTGGCGGCGCGGGGTTCCATCGCCCGCGCCAGCGCCGGATCGAGGGTGGTCACCGATACGGCGACCTGGGCCAGACCCGCCGCCGCCGCCGGCGCCAGCAGATCGATGTCGCGCAGCACCAGGGCCGATTTGGTGATGATGGTGAAGGGATGGCGATGGCGGGTCAGCACCTCGATCACCGCCCGGGTCAGCCGCTCGGTCTTTTCTGCCGGCTGATAGGGATCGGTGTTGCCGCCGATGGTGATCGGCGACGGCTGATAGCCGGGGCGCGCCAGATCGGCCAGCAGCGCATCGGCCAGACCGCGCTTGACCTCGATGATGGTCTCGAAATCGAGCCCCGGCGACAGGCCCAGATAGGCGTGGCTGGGCCGGGCATAGCAATAGATGCAGCCATGCTCGCAGCCCCGATAGGGGTTGATCGAGGCATCGAAGGGGATGTCGGGGCTGTCGTTGCGCGCCAGCGCCCGGCGCGCGACCACACCGCGCAACTCGGTTGGCCGGCGGGCGGTGACCGGGCCCGGTCCGGCCCCGTCATCCCCCGCCATGCCGGCGGCCGGTACTGCGCAGGCCGTGGCCTCGTCGGCATCGGCCATGTCGGCATCGGCCATGTCGGGCCAGCCATCATCCACCGCTTCATGGACGAAGCGTTCAAACCGGCCATCGCGGTTGCTGGCGGCGCCGCGCCCGCGATGCGGCGCCAGACCCATCCGCGCGGCCGCGGCGGCACGGTCGGATGCGGCCTTGCGGGCGCCGGGGCGGGTGGTGACGGGTTTGAACGGGTCCATGGGCAACGCTCCGGAACAAAACAGGAACATGCGCAGTGTACCAGAACCCGCCTGCCATGGAAGGGCGATCAGAGCGGATGGGGCCGGATCAGACCTCGTGCTCGCGCAGCCGGGGCATCAGTTCGACGAAGTTGCATGGCCGGTGGCGGTTGTCGAGCTGCGACAGCAGGATCTCGTCCCAGGCGTCGCGGCAGGCGGAATTCGAGCCGGGCACGGCGAAGAAATAGGTGCCGCGGGCCACCCCGGCCAGCGCCCGCGACTGAACGGTCGAGGTGCCGATCTTGGCATAGGACAACCAGCGGAACAGCTCGCCGAAGCCTTCGATCGGCTTTTCGATCACCCGGCGCAGGGCTTCGGGCGTGACATCACGGCCGGTGACGCCGGTGCCGCCGGTGGAGATGACCACATCGATCGACGGATCATCGGCCCAGGCGGAAAACTGGCGGGCAAGACCGGCCTCGTCGTCGGGCAGGATCAGCCGCGCCGCCAGTTTATGGCCGGCGTCGGTGATGCGGGCCGCCAGCAGATCGCCCGAACTATCGGTTTCCGGCGTGCGGGTGTCGGAGACCGTGAGCAAGGCGATGTTGACGGGCAGGAACGGACGGGTCTGGTCGATGCGTCCGGGCATGGGGGGCTCCTCCGCCGGCTTCGGGGCTGATTTTGAACACCACCGAAGCTAGCGCGGCAGGCGGCCATGGTCCAGAGCGGGCATCGACGACAGGGGAGGCGGGCCGGAGGGCGATGCCTCAGCGGCCGGAGGCGATCGCCGCGTTGTCGCGGCTGACATTGCCGTCGATGGTCTCGTAAGACGGCCAGTCGCCTTCGGCGAGGGCAGCCAGCGACGGCGAGGTCTGGCCCAGGCGGCTGCGATAGATCCACAGGTTGGTCAGAACCTGTTCCAGGAAGTCGCGGGTTTCGGGGACCGGGATCGTCTCGATGAAGAACAGCGGGTCGGTTTCCTGGTCGATGCCGCGGGCATCCTGCCAGCGACGCAGATTGCCGGGGCCGGCATTATAGGCGGCCAGAACATTGACCAGATTGTTGCCGATATGGCCTTCATCCATCAGCCGGCGCAGATAGGCCTGACCGAGCTGAAGGTTGATGTCGGGGTGGTTGAGCGACAGTCCGCCGCCCAGCCCCAGGCTGCGCGCCACCAGCTGCGCCGTACCCGGCATCAGCTGCATCAGACCGCGCGCACCGGCGGGGCTGACCGCCTGCGGATTGAAATTGCTTTCCTTGCGCGCCAGCGCATAGAGCAGCGCCCGGTCGACTGAGAAACCGCCACGCGGCCGGTAGTCGGGCACCGGAAAGATCGAAGTGACATCCGGCATGCCGGAGGCCGCGGCAGCCTTGCGGCCGATCACCGTCGCCGCTTCGGGTGCATTCACCCGTTCGGCCAGTTCGATCACGGCCGAGGCTTCGGCGGGGCCGGCGGCGGCGGCGATCAGCTCGACCTCGTTGGCGGCGCGGTCGTATTCACCGATCTCGGCCAGCGCCAGGGCCCGTCGGGCCCCCTCGCTCTGCAGGACGTTGCGGCGCTGATCGGGGGTCACGCCGTCGCCGGCCAGACGGGGCTGCCAGAGATCGCTGGTGGGCGCGCCCAGAAGCGCGCGGGCGATCTGGCCATAGAAGGTGAGTGGCTGACGGGCGGCGCGGTCGAGCCAGCCCTGCGCCTCGTCGAAGGCGCCGATCGACAGATTGGCGCGGGCGGCCCAGAAGGCGCCGGCAGCCTCGTTCCAGGCCGACAAACCAGAGGTGCGGGCAAACAGTTCGAAATGCCGGCGGGCGATTTCAGGCTGGTCCAGCTTCCAGGCCGACAATCCGGCGATCCAGTGGCCATAGGGCGCGATCGCGGCAGACCGGTCGGCGGCGGGGCCGGCCAGATCATAGGCGCGCTGAGTGCGGCCCTCGACCAGATGCAACATCGCCACCCGGATCCGCGCCTGATCGAGCGCCGGGCGGTCGAACAGTTTCTTCACCTCGCCCGAGGCCAGAAGCTTTTCGGCATCGTCGCCGCGGCCCTTGCGGATCAACGCGGAAATCTGCGCCTCAAGCGCGCGGGCACGCCTGGCGGCGGCACCCTTCAGGCGATCGGCGGCGGAATAGGTATCGAGCCGGTCGACGGTGCTGGGCTGACGGGTGGCGGCAACGGTGGTGACGATCTCGTCTTCCGGGCGCTCGGGCCGCTGGGGCCGGGCCTCGCTGCCCGGCCGACGCTTCATCGCCAGGGCATAAATGCGTTCGGCATCCGGGTGATCGCCATAAAAGGCCATCCAGTCGCGCAGTTCGTCGTAACTCGCGGTATAGGCGGTCGGATGCATCAGTCTCTGCTCGGTCACATGGCCAAGCAGCACGCGATCCCCCAGCCGGGCGATCAGCTTGTCAGCGTCAGCGAACCGGCCGTCAGATTGCAGCGCAAAAATCCGCGAATAACGATCCGCGTCCTCGGCTGAAAGCACCTGCGGCCAATCGTCGAAAGCTTCGACAAGGCCGAATCCCGCCAATCCGAAGTCGGCCTCCTCGGCCGTCTCCAGGCTGATCGGTGCAGTGGTCTCTGCCCTTGCCGATGCGGTCAACGCACCGGGGGCAATGGGACCGCCGAGCAAGAGGGCCAGCGCCATCACTGGGCCCGTTACCGCACGCGCGAAGCTACGTACGATATGCGGAAGATGGCGCACGTCGTTGCTGTCCGAAGCCATGATGGAAAGGTTATAGGGGAGGATGTGGTGTCGGAGCAAGCCCTGCGACGCAGCCGCTTGCGTGACACGGCATTGTCACGGGCCGGTTTCTGGCAATTTTTCCAGGTGTTCCGCCGGATTCTCCAGGCGCTCGGCGATGTGCAGCCAGTCGGTCCAGGCCAGACGTTTTTGCGCGGGCTGGCGCAGCAGATAGGCCGGATGGAAGGTTGCGAAGACCGGCACCGGCTGATCGAGGCCGTCGATCATCAGTTCGGTCGACCGGCCGCGCAGGCGGGTGATGCCCTCGGGCCGGTCGAGCAGGGCCTTTGCCGATACCCCGCCCACCGCCACCACCAGCCGTGGCCGCACCAGCGCGATATGGCGCAGCGCGAAGGGCAGGCAGGCGGCGATTTCGGCGGGCGATGGCGTGCGATTGCCCGGCGGCCGCCAGGGCAGGACATTGGTGATATAGACCTGGCCCCGATCGCGACCGATCGCCGCCAGCATCCGGTCGAGCAACTGGCCGGAGGCGCCGACGAAGGGCAGGCCGCGGCGGTCTTCCTCGGCGCCCGGCGCCTCGCCCACCAGCATCAGATCGGCTTCGGGGTTGCCGTCGGCGAAGACGGTATGCGAGGCGGTGGCCTTGAGGGCGCAGCCTTCGAACTCGTGCAGGGCGGCTTCGAGTTCGGCCAGGGTCCGGGCTGCGGCGGCATGGGCACGGGCGCTGGTGGCCACCGCCTGCGGGCTCATCGGGTCGACGGCTGTGGGATCGGCGCGCAGCAGGACGGCCGGTCCCTGGGCCCCCGGCCCTTTGCTAACTGGCCCCTTGCCAACCGGCCCCTTGCCAACCTGTCCCTTGCCCGCCGGCGGCGCGGCCGCCGCTGCCCGGCCGGCGATGTCGGCCGGCGCGCCGGTGCCGCGCGGGCGGTTCGCGATCATGCGATCGCGGGCGGCCTCGGCGGCTGCGTACCAGTTGACGGCCTGGTCGTCCATCGACAGGTCGACACCCCACTCCAGATACCACTGGGCGAGTGCGTGAATGGCGGATTCAGGGGGGGCTTCGTGCGACATCATGGCCTGGACTGTAGCAATTTAGCGGCCGCGCTGATAGAAAACCTTACTGAATCACGGCGTCCTGCATATATGGACGCCGGATACAGAGAACCGTACAAGCGAGCCGGGCGTAAGCGTTGGGGGACGCGAACGGCACCGCGTGTCGCGCGAGAATGAGATCACCCGGCCGCGCCTTTGGACGAGGCGGCTTGAGGAGGGGTCATGGAACGGGAAGTCATGGAATTCGACGTGGTCATCGTTGGCGCCGGCCCTGCCGGCCTGTCGGCGGCGATCCGTCTTAAACAGCTCGCCGCCGAACACGACCACGAGGTCTCCGTCTGCGTCATCGAGAAGGGATCCGAGGTCGGCGCGCATATCCTGGCGGGCGCCTGCTTCGAACCGCGCGCGCTGGACGAGCTGATCCCCGACTGGAAGGAGAAGGGCGCGCCCCTGAAGCAGCAGGCGGTGGAAGACCGCTTCCTGATGCTGACGGAGCACAACCATATCCGGCTGCCGACGCCGCCGACCATGAACAATCATGGCAACTACGTCATCAGCCTGGCGAATTTCGTCCGCTGGCTGGGCGAACAGGCGGAGGCCCATGAGGTCGAGGTCTATCCGGGTTTTGCCGCGGCCGAGGTGCTGTATGACGAGACCGGCGCGGTCAAGGGCGTCGCCACCGGCGATCTTGGTGTCGGGCGGGATGGCGAGCAGAAATCGGGCTATACCCCGGGCGTGGAGCTGCACGCCAAATACACCCTGTTCGCCGAGGGCGCGCGCGGGTCGCTGACCCGGATGCTGACCGATAAATTCGATCTGCGCCGCGACTGCAAGCCGCAGACCTATGGCATCGGCATCAAGGAGCTGTGGGAGATCGATCCCGCCAGACACAAGGCCGGGCTGGTCATCCACACCATCGGCTGGCCGCTGGACACCAAGACCTATGGCGGATCGTTCCTCTATCACATGGAGGACAACCAGGTTGCCGTGGGCTTCGTGATCGGGCTGGATTACGAGAACCCGCATCTGTCGCCCTTCGACGAGTTCCAGCGGTTCAAGCACCACCCGGCGGTGAAGGATTTCTTCGAGGGTGGCAAGCGCATCGCCTATGGCGCGCGCGCGCTGACCGAAGGCGGGCTTCAGTCGGTGCCGACCCTGGCGTTTCCGGGCGGCGCGCTGATCGGCTGCACCGCGGGCTTCATGAACGTGCCCAAGATCAAGGGCAGCCATACGGCCATGAAGACCGGCATGATGGCGGCGGAAGCGGCGTTCGAGGCGATCCGGGCGGAGCGCGGCCGCGACACGCTCGACGCCTATCCGGCCGCCTATCGGGAAAGCTGGGTGCATGAGGAACTGAGGCGGGTACGCAACATCCGCCCGTCCTTCCACAAGGGACTGCTGGCGGGGCTCGCCTATTCGGCGTTCGACACCTATCTGTTGCGCGGCAACGCCCCCTGGACCTTCGGCCATCACGAGGACCACAAATCGCTGAAGCCGGCCTCGAAGAGCCGCAAGATCGCCTATCCCAAGCCGGACGGGAAGATCAGCTTCGACAAGCTGTCCTCGGTGTTCATGTCGAACACCAACCACGAGGAGGATCAGCCGATCCATCTCAGGCTGAAGGATCCGTCGATCCCGGTCAGCTACAACCTGCCGAATTTCGATGCTCCCGAGCAGCGTTACTGCCCGGCGGGGGTGTACGAGATCGTGCAGGAGGACAAGGGGCCGCGCCTGCAGATCAACGCCCAGAACTGCGTGCACTGCAAGACCTGCGACATCAAGGACCCGTCGCAGAACATCGTCTGGACGGTGCCCGAGGGCGCCGGCGGGCCGAATTATCCCAATATGTGACACCACCACCGGCATGGCCGGCGGGGGATGTGGACCAGATCAAGGGCGATGCCGCGGATGCCGTGGCATCGCCTTTGTCGTTCGAGGGATGGATCGCTGCGCCGACCTCACGCGCCGCAGGGATCGGCGGGCAGGCGGATCATGCAGCCGGAACCGAGCTGGCGCTGCGGATCGAAGCGGCTGCCGATGGCCGTCATGCAGGCATCGACCGCGGCCAGGGCGGGTGCAAGCTCGGTATCGACCAGATCGCAGTCGAGCATCAGCAGGTCCGAGATAATGCCGTGAAACAGGCAATAGCATGTGCGCCCGGCCGTGGCCGGTGTCCAGCCGCGCGCAAGATCGCCGCTGTCGGCGGCGCGACGCATGATGGCCTCGATCACCGTCATGAAATGGTCGCGGTCGCGGCTCTGGCGGTTGCGCAGCACGCTCAATTCGTCATTGGTATCGGTGCGGGTGAACAACAGCCGGAAGACCAGCCGGCGGCGTTCGTCGGCGACGATCATGGCGATGCTGTCGCGGCTGGCTTCATGGAGCAGGTCGAGGGGCGCGCGATCGGTGATCAAGCCGTTGGCCAGATCCTCGATCACCCGTTCCTGGGGCAGGCGAACCCGTTCCAGCATGGCGTCGAGCAGATCGGCCTTGTTCTTGAAGTGCCAGTAGATCGCGCCACGGGTGACGCCGGCATTGCGGGCGATGTGTTCCAGGGCACAGCGCGCCACGCCCTCGGCATCGAACACGGAGGCCGCGGCATCCATGATCTGCTGGCGGGTCTTCTCGGCATCTTCCTTGGTGCGTCTGGCCACGGTCGGTCTCGGTTCGTGCAGGAGGGGGCGATGGAGCATGCGGGGCAACCGGCCCGCGAGCACCGATGTATCATGCTGTTAACAAAAAATAGCCAAACTCCCGGGGATTGCCGTGACATTTGTCACTTTACATACATTCACGAACGTATAGTTTTTGTGCAGCGCATCCCCGCACCACATGATGACGCACGAACAGGGCCGCGCAGACGGCTGACCCCGGGTGAGAAGACCTCGCGGTCGCGTGTAGCAGGCATCGACAGAAATTTGAGGAAGAAGATGGTCCGGTTTCGTTTTGGGCGGCGCAGTGGACGCGCCGGTCCCGCTGTCGTTCTGTCGACGATCGCCGCCCTGGCTCTGGTAGCCTGTGACGCGGCGGAGTCCAACGCGCCCCAACAGGGTGCCGGTCAGGCGCCGCCGCCGCCACAGGTGACGGTGACCGAGGTGGCGCCCCGCAATCTGCCGCTGAACTTCGAATATGCCGGCCGGGTCGCCGGCTCGCGCTCGGTGGAGGTGCGCGCCCGGGTACCCGGTATCCTGCTGGAGCGGACCTATATGGAAGGCGCCCGCGTCGAGGCCGGCGACCTGCTGTTCCGCATCGACCCCGACACTTATCAGGCGACCCTGGCCCAGGCCGAGGCGGCGGTCGCCGAAGCCCGCGCCAATCTCGCGAAGGCTGAGCGCGACTGGTCGCGCGGATCGAAACTGTTCAGCCAGAACGCGATCAGCGCTTCGGAACGCGACCAGCTGCTGTCGGCGCGCGATCTGGCCCGCGCCTCGCTCGCCTCGGCGGAAGCCGGGCTGAAGACTGCCACAATCAACCTGGCCTATACCGAGGTGCGCGCGCCGATCGACGGCGTGACCAGCATCGAGCAGGTGTCGGAAGGCAGCCTGGTCGGCACCGGATCGAGCGACAGCCTGCTGACCACCATCACCCGGCTCGATCCGGTCTATATCAATTTCTCGGTGCCGGATGACGAGCGGATGCGTCAGCGCCGGCTGATCGCCGCCAATGGCGCCGGTGACAACGCCCGGCTGGATGTGGCGGTGGCCCTGGACGGGATTGCGGAACCGCTGCGTGGCGAGGTCAACTTCTCGGACAGCACCATCGACCCCGCAACCGGCACGGTGCGGCTGCGCGCGGTGGTCGACAACCCGCAGGAAGTGCTGATGCCGGGCCAGTTCGTGCGCGTCCAGCTGGAAGGCATGACCCTGGAGAACGCACTGGCCGTGCCGCAGATGTCGGTGCAGCAGGGCCCCAACGGCACATTCGTCTATGTCATCAAGGACAACGGCCAAGCCGAGGCGCGGCCGGTTGTGCTGGGCCCGACCGTGGGCGACGAGTGGGTGGTGGAACAGGGGCTGAAGGCCGGCGACGACGTGGTCGTCGAGGGCAGTGTGAAGGTGCGTCCCGGCGCGCCGGTGCGGGTGGCAACTGATGCCAAGCCTGCCGCAGCCGGCGCGGAAGGTGGCGCATGATTTCGCGCTTTTTCATCGACCGCCCGGTCTTCGCGGCGGTGATCTCGATCGTCATCGTGCTGGCCGGCTTCATGGCCATGCGCGCGCTGCCGATCGCCCAGTATCCTGAAATCGTGCCGCCGGAAGTGGTCGTGACCGCGACCTATCCCGGCGCCAGCCCGCAGGTGCTGTCGGAATCGGTGGCATCGCCGTTGGAGCAGGAGATCAACGGCGTCGAGAACATGCTCTACATGACCTCGAACAGCTCGGCCTCGGGCAGCCTGTCGCTGACGGTGACCTTCGCGATCGGCACCGATCCGGATCAGGCGACGATCAACATCAACAACCGGGTGCAGGCGGCTGAGGCCCTGCTGCCGGAAGAGGTGCGTCGCCAGGGCGTGCGGGTGGAGAAGCGGTCGAGTTCCATCTTGCAGGTGGTGACCATGTCGGCCGAGGAAAGCCGGTTCAACCCGATCTATGTCAGCAATTACGCGCTGCTGAACGTGGTCGACGAGTTGAAGCGCGTGCCGGGCGTCGGCGACGCGTCGCTGTTCGGCGCCAAGGACTATTCGATGCGGATCTGGCTGAAGCCCGATGCGCTGGCCCGCTATGACCTGACGCCGATGGATGTTTCCGAGGCGATCCAGGAACAGAACGCCAATTTCGCCGCCGGCCAGTTCGGTCAGGAACCGGTCGCCGCCGACCAGCCCTTCACCTATATCGTCAAGACCCCAGGCCGCCTGCCCGATGCGGAAGCCTTCGGCAATATCATCCTCAGATCGGATGTGAACGGTGCCGCGCTGCGTCTGCGCGATGTGGCGCGCGTGGAACTGGGCGCGCAGGACTATGCCTTCCAGTCGTATTACAATGGCGCGCCCTCGGTCGCGATCGGCATTTATCTGCAACCCGGCGCCAATGCGCTGTCGACCGCCGAGGCGGTGTCGGCGCGTATGGACGAGCTGTCGCACCGCTTCCCCGAGGGCATCGAGTATGCCGTGCCCTATGACACCACCCTGTTCGTGCAGGTGTCGATCGAGGAGGTGATCAAGACCTTCATCGAGGCGATCGCGCTGGTGATCGTGGTGGTGTTCCTGTTCCTGCAGAGCTTCCGCGCCACGCTGATCCCGCTGATCGCGGTGCCGGTGTCGCTGATCGGCACATTCGCCGGCATGTATCTGCTGGGCTTTTCCATCAACCTGCTCACCCTGTTCGGCATGGTGCTGGCGATCGGCATCGTGGTCGACGACGCCATCGTGGTGCTGGAGAATGTCGAACGGGTGATGCGTGAAAAGGGCCTGAACCCGCGTGAGGCCGCCATCGAGGCGATGGATGAAGTCTCGGGCGCGGTGATCACCATCGTGCTGGTGCTGTGCGCGGTGTTCGTGCCCGTGGGCTTCCTCGGCGGCCTGACCGGCGAGATGTACAAGCAGTTCGCCATCACCATTGCGGTCTCGGTATTCATTTCGGGCATCGTGGCGCTGACACTGTCGCCGGCGATGTGTGTTCTGCTGCTGAAGCCGGGCGAGCACAAACCCTGGGCGTTCTTCCGCTGGTTCAATCGCAATTTCGACCGTCTGACCCGCGGCTATGTCGCCGGCGTCGCCATGATCGCCAAGCGGGCGCTGATCGCGGTGCTGGTTCTGGCGGCGGTGAGCGTCGCGGCCTGGGGCCTGTTCCAGAAGGTGCCGGGCGGTCTGCTGCCGGCGGAGGATCAGGGCTATGTCATCGCCCAGTCTTATCTGCCGCCGGCGGCTGCCCTGTCGCGCACCGAAGACAGCGCGCTGGGGCTGACCGACCAGTTCATGCATCATCCGGCGATCAAGCAGGTGGTGACACTGGCGGGCTTCGATCTGCTGTCATCCGCCAACAAGACCAATGCGGCGGCCTATTTCGTGATCCTGAAAGACTGGTCGGAACGCACCGACCCGTCGATGGATGCCCGCAACCTGCCCGGCGCCCTGATGGGGATCGGCGCATCGGACCGCAATTCGATGACGCTGGCCTTCAACCCGCCCCCGATCATGGGCATCAGCCTGACCGGCGGTTTCGATGCCTATATCCAGAGCCGGACCGGCGGCACGGTGGCAGAGCTGCAGGATGCGGTGCAGAAGGTGCTGCAGGCGGCGGGCGAGCGCCCGGAGCTGACCGGCCTGTCGACCACCTTCTCGGCCAACGTGCCGCAGTACAACGTGTCGGTCGATCGCGAGAAGGCGAAGGCCCTGGGGGTGCCGATCGCCGACGTGTATACGGCCATGCAGGCAACCTTCGGCTCGCTCTATGTCAACGACTTCACGCTGTTCGGCCGTACCTTCAAGGTCAACATGCAGTCGGAAGGCGAGTTCCGTCGCAGTGCGGACGATCTGCGCCACGTGTTCGTGCGGTCCGATACCGACGAGATGATTCCGCTGGACGTGCTGGTGACGGCGAACCGCATTGTCGGCCCCGACATGCTGGAACGCTTCAACCTGTTCCCTGCCGCCAAGATCATGGGCCAGCCGGCCCCCGGTTTCAGCTCGGGTGAAGCGCTCGCCGCCATGGAACAGGTGGTCGCCGAGGCGCTGCCGGACGGATACACCATCGGCTGGACCGGTTCCGCCTATCAGGAAAAATCGACTGCCGGCGCGGGCACGCTTGCCTTCGGCTTCGGTATTGTGATGGTGTTCCTGATCCTGGCCGCTCAGTATGAACGCTGGACGATGCCGCTGGCGGTGGTTGCGGCAGTGCCGTTCGCGGTGTTGGGCGCCGTGGTCGCGATCTGGCTGCGCGGCATCGAAAATGACGTGTATTTCCAGATCGGCCTGGTGACGCTGATCGGCCTGTCGGCCAAGAACGCCATCCTGATCGTGGAGTTTGCCATGCAGCAGCGGCGCGCCGGGCGCAGCATCATCGACGCGGCGGACGAGGCGGCCCGGCTGCGCTTCCGGCCGATCGTGATGACCTCGCTGGCCTTCATTCTGGGTGTGGTGCCGCTGGCGATCAGCACCGGCGCCGGTTCCGCCAGCCGGCATTCGATCGGCACCGGCGTGATCGGCGGCATGCTGGCCGCAACCTTCATCGCGATGCTCTTCGTGCCGGCATTCTATACACTGGCGGCGCGGGCCTCGCGCAAGGACCGCAACCCGCAGTCCGGTACGCATCCTGAAACGACACATCGTGAAACCGCGGAGACCATTGATGCCCGCAGCTGACTTCAGCCTTCAGCCGGTCCGACCGCGCGGGCTGGCCGATCCGCATCCCCTCAGGCGCGACGCCTCCGCAACGGCGCGGCGTCCGCGCCGGTCGGTGGCGGCCATGCTTGCGGCAGCCCTGCTGCTGTCGGCCTGCGCGCTCGCCCCCGATGATGCCCCGCCGGTGATGGATACGGGGGCGGGATGGGGCGAACGCGGCCGCGTCGCCGCAGCCGAACGGGCCGCCGAACTGCCCGACACCGACGTCGATGCCGACTGGTGGCGGAATTTCGGCGACCCAGCCCTGACCCGGCTGGTGGAAGAGGCGCTGCTGGCCAATGACGACCTGCTGCTGGCGATCGAACGGGTGACCGAAGCCCGCGCGACCGCCCGCGGCACCGGTGCCGAGCTGTTCCCGTCGCTGGACGGCAGCGGCGACGCCGCGCGCAACGGGCTGTCTGAGGCCTCGCGCGCCAGCACGGGTGGCGTGGTCAACAGCTTCTCGGCCAGTGCAGCCCTGTCTTACGAGGTGGATCTGTGGGGTCGGCTGAGCAATGCCGACCGTGCCGCCCGCGCCCGATTGCTCCAGACCGTCGCCAATCGTGATGTCGTGCGCCTGACGGTCGCCGCCGATACCGCCAATGCCTATCTGCAGATGCGGTCCCTGGATCTGCAGCTTGAAATCGCGGAACGCACGCTTGCCGCCCGCGAAGAGACGCTGGGGCTTCAGCAGGCGCAATATGAAGCCGGCGCGATCGATGCGCTCAATCTGGCGCAGGCGCGGTCAGAGCGGGAATCGACCCGCGCCCAGATCCCTGAGATCCGTGGTAACCGCGATCAGGCGGAGAACGCGCTGGCGGTGCTGCTGGGCCGCAGCCCGCGCGCGTTGATCGCCGACCAGGTGGAGCGCGGCCGCTCGCTGGATGCCTTGCCCGAGGCGCCGGTCCCGCCCATGGGCCTGCCGTCGGAACTGCTGCTGCGCCGCCCCGATATCGCCGCGGCCGAACAGAACATTGCTGCCGCCGCGGCCGATGTCGGCGTCGCCCGGGCGGGATATTATCCCCGCCTGACGCTGACCGCATCAGCCGGTCAGCAGAGTTCGGAACTGAACGACTTCTTAAGCTCGGGTGCATCGATCTGGGGGCTGGCGCTGGGGCTGACCGGGCCGATCTTCGATTTCGGCCGCACCGATGCCCAGGTCGAGGCCGCGAAATCGCGCTTCGCCCAGGCTGCCATGAGCTATCGCCAGACCGTGCGCACCGCCTTCCGCGAGGTGCTGGACGCGCTGGCGGCACGCAGTGCCGCGGAAGGCCAGATCGAGGCACAGACCGCCCAGATCGCCGAACTGACACGGACGGTGGAACTGGCACGGCTGCGTTATGATGCCGGCTATGCCGATTATCTGGACGTGCTGGACGCCGAGCGGACGCTGCTGAATGTGGAGTTGAGCCGGGTCTCGACCCGCCGCACCCTGTATTCGGCCTCGGTCGACCTATACAAGGCGCTGGGCGGCGGCTGGGAGGGACTGGCCTGGACGACCGGGACCGTGCCGACGGAGCCGGGCACCATCCCTGTCTCCGCGCCGGCCGAGACCGGTGTGCGCGGCTGAACACCGCCACCGCACGGCTGAACAGCCCAGAACGACGAACCGCCGCGGATATGCCATCCGCGGCGGTTCGTCGTT
>NZ_BMDZ01000070.1 GCF_014636235.1 Tistrella bauzanensis | reverse complement strand
TACGATCCTCCGTCGTCTTCGCAAACCACAGAGAATCACAAGCCGCTGAAATCACTCAACATAATTTTCGGTTGGGCTCTCAGACACCGAAATAACCGCGTCGGCCGTCCTCGCCGTCATCACGTCCATGACGCTGCGATAGCGCGCCTGATGGCGATCGACACGGTCGGGCACCATCGCATAGATCAGGTCGTGGATGGTCACCACCTTGGCAAATCGGCCCAGGACCGGACCGGCATTGCCGGGGCTGAACATAAGGTCGACACGATCCTTGAGCGCCAGAACCGGCAGCACGGTCTGTTCCCACATCACCCGCTTCAGCCGGCCGCCGAAGAGCGGCACCGTGACCAGACGCACATGGTCTGCCAGGTGTTCTGGCACCACATGTCCCGCCTGTGCATAAAGCACGAACCGGTAACGGTTGAGCGCCACCACGGCGTCAAGAAGCGACCAGGAATATGTGGCCATCCCCCCGGGAATGCCGGGCGGTAGAAAACTGAAGTTGAGGCCGATCACATTCATTGAGTCAGACACGGCACAAGGGTTGAGGCAGATCGCATGCGAGGATATGCCTCAAATGCAATCATTTTGCCAGATGGTATTCTTCGATGGTGTGATCGCCCGCCGAACGTGCCTTTACAGACACGAGACGTCGCCGCTATGCCCCCGGCAGGGTCACCCGCACCATGAATCCGATGCCGGGGGAGGGACGGTTGACGATCGACAGACTCCCGCCTTGCCCTTCGGCAAGGCGCCGGCTGATCCGCAGCCCCATGCCGGAGCTTCCCCCCTTTTGCGCCATCTCCGCCCCGGGAGAGCCCGGCGATTGCCGTGGATCTTCGAGATCATGGGCCAGCACGCCATGGCCACCCTGCATGCGCTCAGGCGCCACCCCCGGTCCGTCGTCGCTGATCGAAAAACCGGCAGTGCCGGCAGGCTCGGACAGCAGGTCGAGCCAGACCGTACCACCGGACGGTGTATACTTTATCGCATTCGCCAGCAGATTGACCGCGATCTGCTGCACGGTCGCCGGATCGGCGCGCACGGGCAGCGGCGCCGCCCCCATCCGCACATCCAGCCGCAGGCCCGCATCCAGCCCCAGACCGTGCACCAGCCGCAAGGCCGCATCCAGCGGCTCACGCAGATCGGTGGCGCCGAGAGCGGCGGCGTCGCCGCGACGGCCGGCTGATGGCGTGTCGAGCAGGGTGTTGACCAGCTTCAGCATCCAGCGGCCGCCTTCGTCGATCGTGCCGGCCCATTTTCGCGCCTCGGCCGGCACCATCGGGTCCACCGCGATCAATGCCGCGTATCCCATGATTGAACACAGTGGTGTGCGCAGTTCATGAACCAGTTCCGGCACCGCCTGGCCCGGCACCGCCACCATGTCGGCCAGACGCGCCTGAACGCGGCTCGACAGGTCGATCTGCTGCCTGAGGCGCGCATGACTGCCCATCAGGTGCAGACGGTCGGCAACCAGCGCTGCATGGGCAAGTAGAAGCCGCGATTCGGTCGGCGTCAGACCATCGGGCCGGGGGCTGGTGTCGATCACGCACAACGTGCCAAGGGCGGTGCCATCGTTCAGGCGGATCGGCGCACCGGCATAGAAGCGGATGAACGGCGCGCCGGTAACCAGCGGATTGCTGCGGAACCGGGGGTCGTCCACCGGATCGCGGACTTCCAGAATGCCCTTCTGGCATAGCGCATGGTCGCAGAACGCCCATTCCCGTGGGGTTTCGCGGGCATCGAGCCCGGTGCGGGCCATGAACCACTGCCGGCTGGCATCGATCAGCGACACCAGAACGATCGGTGCCGCACAGATGGTGGATACGATGTCGACGATGCGGTCGAGCCCCGGATCCGGCGGGGTATCGAGCACGCCCAGACGATCCAGATGGGCCAGCCGCATGCGCTCAGCCGCGGCGTCACGCGGTGCCACGGCCGGATCGGTGTCGAGCATGTCGTGTTCCGCGATCATCGGCGATCGCCCCTCCTCATCTATGGCGCCCTCATTGTCCCCGGAGCACCCCGATCTCCACCATATTGCCACGGCGAACTGAATGAAGGGTTAAGCACGTGGCGCAAACTGCATCGCACCGGTATCCGCCGATACGGCGCCACCACCTTCTCACACCCGGTCGGAGTAGCGGTCGAAAGCCGTCAACCGCCGCACAGGGATATCAAGCTCGGCCCGTCGATAGATCTCCAGCCGGAGGAAGGTCAGCTCGGCCTCGACATCGGCCTCGGCGACATCGCGCCACCACGCCTTGGGCTGACCGTCGGAGCCGTCGTTCCAGCGATAGCCGCGGGCCTTCAGGGCGTCCTTCATGTCGAAGGGGCTGCCTTCGGCGCGGATCCGCATGCTCGCCTGGCGCGCCCCGGCCAGCAGGCTGCCCAGCGCCGTGACGCCCGAAACCGGCAGCGGCCGGGCCAGAACCTCCAGCAGGGCCCGGCAATCCTCGGCGGCCCGATGACCGTCATGGAACAGCCCGGCCTGTGCCAGCAGATAGCCGAGCTTGGTGCCTTCCACGCCCTCGCCCGACCAGTCGATGCCCGATTGCGAGCAGGCCCAGGCCTTCATCCGGAAAATATCCCAGACCCGCTCGACGAACCGGCGGTCGAAGCCGGCGTTATGGGCGATCACCACCGATGCCGGCTCGGCGAAGCCCGCAACCTCGATCGGCTCGATCGACTGACCGGCGACCATCTCGTCGGTGATGCCGGTCAGGCGGGTGATCTCGGGCGGGATCGGCCGCCCCGGATCCTGAAAGGCCGAAAAACTGCCGGTGACCCGGAACACCGTGCCGCCGGGTTCATATTCGAAGGCGATCATACCCAATTCGATGATCGCATCGGTCCTGGGGTCGAGGCCGGTGGTCTCGACATCCAGGATCAGCCCGGTTCGCACCTCGCTGCGGCGCTGGAAGTCGCCCTTGGCGGCGGCGGTGGAAAACCATTCGCGCGGCGTGATCCGGCGCAGAACGCGATAATCGCCGCTGGCTTCCAGCTTTGCCGCCATGGCCTCCATCTCGGCACGGGCCCGGGCGGATGGGGAGCGGGGACGCGTCGTCATCGAGCCAACATCACTTGTACCAGACCAGTTGTTCAGATGTGGCGAGCACGGTGCCGGCCGCATCCCAAAGCGTCACCTGCTGGTCGAAAAAGCCGTCATGCGCCCGCCGGGCCACCGCTTCAGCCAGCACCGGCGCGCCGCCGATGGTCGCCAGCACCTCCGGACGCGCATGAATATAGGTCGACAGCATAACGGTCGATACCGGCCGCGGGCGACGGTCGAGCAGAAACACCCGCGGAAACACAGCATCCGCCAGCCCGGCGATGACGGCCACATCGAATGCCGGCTCGTGGCCCGCGGGCCAGTCGCCGGGGCCATCGGGTGCATGATCCGTGTCAGGCGCATGGCGCAGCCATGTCAGGCCCCGGCTGCTGGCGGCGCCCGAAAACGGCTGGCCATCCACCACACGCATGTCATAAGCGTTGAACCAGCCGGGCATGCCGGGCAGCGGCTTGAAGCGCGGCAGCTCGGCCGCCGGCGGCACCGTGGGCATGGCGGAGCGTGGCTCGGTGAAGTCGCCGGTATCGCGGCGCGCGCCGGTGGTGACGGTCGCCTGACAGCACAGGACGTCGCCGCCCTCGCCCGCCTGAATCAGATCCACCTGCCAGAACCCGACCGACCGCCCGACGCGCAGCGGCCGGGTGACGATCCGCAGCGGCCCCTCGGCGATCGGCCCCATGAAGCTGGTATTGGTGGCGACCACGCCGGCCCCGACCCCGGCGCCGGCGAGCCACAGGCCTGCCGCCCGCTCGGCGGCCCGTGCCAGCAGGGCCGCGATCCAGCCGCCGAACGGGCCGATCATGTTGCGCCACAGCGGGTCGGTGCGGCCGCTCCAGATCTGTTCGCCGCCGGCATCGCCCGACATGAGCTCAAGATCCAGCGAGCCCCGAAACGCATCGGCGCGGGCCGCCTGTGTGGCAGGGTCTGTGATGGTCATGGGCGGTGGCCTTTCCGGTCCGGTTCCGATGCCCCGCCTGTGTATCATGAAAAATGTCCGGTCGTCAGGTGCCGCCTTGCGCGCGCTTACACCAGCCCGCGCCTCGACGCCTCCAGGGCCGCCTCGGCCCGCGAACAGATGTTGAGCTTGGCATAGATCGCCTTCACATAGCCTGCGATGGTATGGTCGCTCAACGACAGCAGCCGCGCCACCTCGGCGTTGCGCAGGCCGCGCCCCAGCAGGGACAACACCTCCACCTCACGCGGGGTCAGAACGGTCTCCGGTGTGGTCGGAACATGGGGTGCCGGCACATGGCCGCGGCCGTCGGGCTGGCGCAGCCGTGCCAGCATCCGCCGGGCGATCGATGGCGACAAGGGCGGATCGCCCTGCTCGATCCGGTGCAGATACTGCATCAGCAGCCCGGCATCCTGGTCCTTCAACAGATAGCCCTGGGCACCGGCGGCGATGGCATCGAACAGATGTCCGTCATCGTCATAGATGGTCGTGACGATTGTCATCACATCGGGCCGGCCGTCGGTCAGATCGCGGATCAGGTCGATCCCCGATCCGTCGGGCAGTCCCAGATCGACCAGAACCAGATGCGGGCCGCCGGCCGCGCCGGTATCCGCCGGCGGCAGACGATCGGCCAGCAGCGCGCGCGCGCGCGCCAGGCTGTCGGCGCTGGCGACCTCGATGCCCGGAAACGCCCTGCGCAGCGTGTCCTCAAGCCACAGCCGGGTCGGCTTCAGGTCTTCGATCACGAACCCATGTCGTCCCGCGCCGGTCTCGGTCATGTCCGGCTCCTCGTGGTGTCACTCGCCCCGAAGGTGCCCCGGGCCGGGTGACACAGCGGCAGATCCAGGGCGACATGCGTGCCCTGCCGGGTTTCGGGAAAGCGCAGAACACCGCCCAGTTCGGTCACCCGCCGGGCAAGATTGCCCAGGCCCAGGCCGCCCGACCCTGATGCAACCGACCCTGATGCACCCGCCGCCGATGCCCCGGTCTCCGATGCCCCGGCCTCCGATGCAGCAATATCCAGCCCGATGCCGTCATCGCATACCGCCAGCCGCAACCATCCGTCGCTCATGCCGATCTCCACCCGTACAGTCGTCGCCTCCGCATGACGAATGACATTGCTGATGATCTCGCGCAATGCCCCGAACAGGTTGCGATAGACCGGATAGTCCAGCATCACCTCGTCGTCGGCGCCGTCGTCCAGCGGCCAGTCCAGCGTCAGGCCGGCGGCCTCCAGCCGGCCCGCGGTCTCGTGGCGCAGATCGGCGATCACCCGGCCCAGCGGCATGGCGCCGCGGGCCAGACCGGCCGCGATGGTGCGGATATCGGCCATGGCCGACCGGATGACCTGCCGGGTCTGCGGCAGATCGGGCTTGTGCAGACCGGTCAGCAGCCGGGCGCCGACATCGTCGTGCAGATCCCGCGCGATCCGGTGACGCTCTTCCGACGCGCCGCGTTCATAGGCGGCGCGGCCTTCATCGGCATGGGCCATCAACTGGGTCAGCTCACGCGCCAGTTGCAGATGGGCCGGGCCGAACAGGCCGCGCCCCCGCCAGGGATAGCCGATGGCCAGCGCCGGCGCATCGGCCGCCGCCGGCAACAGCAGCAGCACGCCGTCATCGCGGGCCGCGGCCACGGCGACGGCGGTTTGCGACGGCGCCAATGTCAGCGGATCGAACAGGCTGCGGATCAGGTCGCGCCAGCGCGCCGCCCGCTCGGCAGGGGTGGCCGTAAAGGCGACCTCGATCACCCGCCGGAACAGCTCATGATCGGGCATCCGCCGGCGCAGGACCATCCGCCGCCACAGCAGATCGCGCAAGGGCAGATAGCCGAAGCCCACCGCGATCAGCGACAGGCCCAGAGACGGCCCCTGATCCAGACCGATGACCAGGATCAGCGCCCCGTCCAGCACCAGCAGCAGCATGGCGCCCAGGGTATAGAACATCACCCTGAACGCCCATTCATCCAGCTCGAACAGCCGATAGCGCCGTACACCCAGCGCGATGCCGATATAGATCAGCAGAAAGAACCCGAAGGCCAGGCCCTGCGACATCAGCTGTTCGCCGCCGAACACCAGCGGCACGGCCATGGCCGATACGAAGACCCCGGCACCCAGCGCCACCGACAGTCCGAGCCAGCGCAAGCCCGCCCGCGCCCGCGGGTCGCGCCGGTTCAGCCGCCACTGCACACCGATCAGCGCCAGGATCACGATCATCTCGATCATCACCGGCAGATGAATGCCCATCGCCGGCGTGGGCAGCAGCCGTGCCGTGTCCAGCACCCACAGGACGGTCATGGCCACGGCCAGAATTCCGGGCACGATATCGGGCACCAGCCGGCGCGGATATATCAGGAACAGGGCGATCATCGCCACGCCGAAACCCAGCGCGCCCCAGTGGTTGAGCGCCGCCAGCACCCGGAACAGGCTGCCATCCAGCGCCAGTTCCCGCGTGCCATAGATGGCCGAGCAGAAGGCCGACACCGCCAGGGTCGGCGCGCTCGCCGCGAACATCATGGCGCCGCGATCATCCTGACGCAGCGCCAGAACCCAGCCGCCGATCAGCATGGCGCCGACACCGGTCACGATCTGCACCCAGAACAGCGCTGGAAGCTGGCCGATCGGCCGCATCGGCGCCGGTGCCAGCCACACTGTCTGCGGCTCGCCCTCCGGGTCGATCAGCGACAGTTGGACCCAGTCATGCGGCAGGATCCCGGCCGCCAGATCCTGCCGGGCCAGCAGATCGACGATCGCCTCATAGGTCGGCAGGAAATCCGGCTCTTCCAGCAGATCCTCGGCCCTCAGCGTCAACTGGCGGCCCTGGCCATCGGCAATCGCCTGCAGGTGCATGCCCTTCATCACCCCGGCGGCGGCGGCCGGGCCATCCTCGGCAATGCCGGCAATGGCCAGTTGCGGCGCCAGCGCGGCCTCGGTCTGGGGTATCACCGCAAGCCGCAAACCCAGCCAGGGCTGGCCCACCGCGGCCACGACCGACAGGCCGCCCAGCAGCAGACCGGCGGCCAGGGCGCAGAGAATGACGAGGCTCGGAGACCATTTCGGCAAGGGATCGGCCGTGCGCTGAGGGGGGACGAAGCAACGAGATGACCGAAAGTTAACATAATCCTAACACTTGACCGCGCAGATTTTGGCACATGTCATGAAACGCATCGCCGCATCACTGATGCCACCGCGCCAGTCAGGCGGTGCCGGCACGCCCCGAACGCCGCAGGGTCGCGGCAACGAAGACGAAACAGGCCGCTGCGGCAAAGAAGGCGAGCCCATGGGCGGCCGCCTCCATCGCGGCCCCGGCGATGACCGGCCCCAGCAGGGCGCCCACCCCCCACATCAGCCCCATCGCCGCATAGATGCCAACCAGCTCCGCGCCCTGAAACCGGCTGCCCACAACGGCCAGCATGACCGTATAGACGCCCACGAAGGCACCGCCCCAGACGAACAGCAGGGCATAGGTCGCGATCTCGCTGGCCAGGGCCAGCGGCCAGAGCAGGGCGCCGATGCCCGCCGCCAGCGCCAGCAGGCGGACCAGCATCATCCGGTCCATCTTGTCGCCCAGCCAGCCGATCGGCAGTTGCAGCACGATCGCGCCGATCATCATGCACGACATCAGGCTGGTGGCGCCGGTCTCCGTCCAGCCGAGCCCGGTTGCATAGATGGCCAGGAACGACAGGCCCGAGGTCTCAAGCGCCGCATTCAGCATGATCGCCGCGATCGCGACCGGCGCCAGACGCATGAAATACAGCGGGCCGCGGGCCGATGGCCGCTCGAAACGCGGCGCCACGATGCCAGGTGCCGCAATGAAGGCTGCGGCCGCCAGCGCGATGGCGGCGCCCGCCAGATAGGCCCCCGCCCCATCCGACCCGATCCAGGCCAGAAGCAGCGGCCCCAGCGCGAAGCCGACCGACAGCGCGGCGGTATAGGCGGCCATCCATCGGGCGCGGGTGGCCTCGGTACTCAGTGCGTTGGTCCAGGTCTCCGACAGCACGAACAGGGTTTCCGATGCCGCCCCCAGCAGGATGCGCAGCAGGAACCACGACCAGATCGGCGTGACCGGAAAGGCCGCCAGGATGGCTGCCGCCAGCACCAGCGCCCCGATCACCATCGGCCGGACACCCAGCCGGGCCACGACCCGTGGCAGCAGAAAGGCCATGGCCAGCACTCCCAGGGCGTGCATGGCGGCATTGGCGCCGATCAGCGCCGGATCCAGATCCCGCCCGGCCAGATCGATCGCGATCAACGCGGCACTCAGGCTGTAGGTCAGGCCGAACATCATCGCGGTCAGGATCACCGCACCGCGCGAGATCAGCGTGGCACGGCCGGCCGGCACGGCAGGGCTCCGTTGACTGGTCATCCCGCATTCGCTCCCATACCAGGGGTGTCGTCATCGATCCGGGCCAGAAAGCCCTGGAACCGTCGCCCCCATGACCGGTCCCGATGATCCACCAGCCGCGACAGGGTGCGGGCATAGTCGAGCACCAGCCCCGGTGTCCAGGTCATCGAGGTGGCGCGGCTGCGGATCATCGCCGCCACCCACATATCCGGGTCGGTCAGCAGCCACAGCAGCCGCGCCCAGGGATATGGCCCGGCAAACACACCTTCAAGCGCCGCCTCCAGCGCCGCCGCCACCACCACCGAGCAGTTGCGGTTGGTGATATTGTAGGTCGCATCCTGCTTATATCCGGCCCAGAAGGCGCGCAGCCGACGGGCACTGTAGCGCCGGATCGCCACGCTGACATCGGCCGCCCGCCAGTCCTGCACCTCGTCGTCATACGACCGCTGAAAGATGCCGGGCACGTCATTGCCGGCGCCGCCATGTAGCACATTGACCAGCGACCGGCCCGCCGGATCGAAATCGGTTGCCGGGCAATGGCTGATATAGAGGTCCGGGGCCAGTTCCAGCGTCGCATGGCCGGTCGAGAAGGCGCCATCGGCATCGGTCGCGGCCAGATAGCGGTCGATCACCGGCCGCCGCGACCGTGCCTGCCCGGTCGGCGTCCACACCCGGACCAGGATCGGCGGATCGTCCGGCCGGTTGAGCGGGCTGTCACCGATCAGGACCGGGGCGTGGTCGTACCAGCCCCGCGCGCCGAACACCGGCAGCAGCAGGATCGCCGCCTCGTCCTCCAGCCCGCGCAGCATCAGCCCCAGCCGGATCAGCAGCCAGCCCGACAGGCCGACGAACAGCCCGACACAGAACGGCAGGTTCAGGCCCGGCGACAGCGGCCATCCCGACAGCAGCATGACCGCAAGGCCAAGCTCGGCCGCCCCGCACAGGCACGACACCACCCAGCCGGTAAATCGGACGATCAGGGCCATGCCGGCGCGGACGAAGCCATCGAGGATGAAGGCCAGCGCAAAGGCCAGGGCCATGGCCGATCCGCCCAGGAACACCGCCGAGAGCACCAGCCCGCCCGCCGCGATCGATGCAGCCGGCCGGATCAGCCCCCGCCATCGGCGCTCACCCCGAAGACTGACCACCGCCGGCAGCATGGCAAGGCCGGTCAGGACGAAGCCGCCGCCCAGGGCGATATAGGTGGCCTGGGTCACCATCTGCGACAGACCGGCTGCCAGCATCACCGCCAGCACGACCAGCAACCCGCCGGCAATGCCGAGCACATACCATCGCGCGCGAAAGGCCGCGGGGCCGATCAGCAGGAATGCGAGCTTCAACATAAGGCCACCCGACAACGACATGCGACATCCGGCAGCCCGGATCAGATGCAGCATCTGCCGGATGATCACCGTTGCAAACAACAGTACACATCTGGGAAATCAACGATGATTTACGTGACCTTATATTCTTTTGCAATAGGGGTTCCTGCGGCGTTAGGCGGGTCACCTTTCTGCCACGGCCGGCCGGCGCCCGCGGGAAATTGACCGATGCCCCCCAACCGCCTAGCCTTGGGCGGTGCTGGCGGAATTGATCAAGTGCAGGAGCGGGCGGCATGGCGGCAGTGGCCGGGCGGGGTAAGGGCAGAACCGGACGGACGGGCGCCGATGGCGCCGGGGCCGGCGACACCACCGCATCCCGTGCCGGGCGCGCGCAGCCGCGCGGCCGCGGCCGCCGCAAGACCGTGGCCGATGCTCCGGATGGCCAGATCCTGCGGCCGGTCTCACGCATGGTCGCCACCCAGGATGCCGTGCATATGGGCCTGCCGGGCGCGGTTGAAACCGGCGGGCTGGGCGATCTGGATGCGGCGGAACGCGAAACCCTGCATGTGCTGCTGGGGGCCGGCATCGCCGCCAACAGCCGGCTGGCGCTGGTCAAGGATGCCCGCTATCTGGCCGGGTGGTGGGCGGCGGCCAATGGCGGGCCGATGCCGTGGCCGGCGCCGCCATCGGCCGTGGTGCGGTTTCTGGTCCATCACCTCTATGACCCGGAAGAACGCCGCCGCAACCCCGACCATGGCATGCCGCAGGCGGTCGAGGAGCGGATGGTGGCGTCCGGCCTGAAGCGTGCCCCCGGCCCGGCCGCCCCGGCGACCGTCGCCCGCAGGCTGGCGAGTTGGGCATCACTGCATCGCATGCGCGGCATGAAGCCGCCGACCGAAGATCCGTCGGTGCGCGAACTGCGCCGGCGGCTGTTCCGATCCTCCGACCACATGCCCGGCCGCAAGGCGCCGGCGCCGGTTCTGGCCGACACGCTGGAAGCCCTGCTCCAGACCTGCGAGATCGATATCGACCGCGAGCCGCTGCGGGCGGCGCGGGATGCGGCCTTGCTGGCGGTGATGTGGGCATCGGGCGGGCGCCGGCGCAGCGAGGCCGGGATGATCCGGGTGGAACATCTGCGCCGCGAGCGGCCGCAGCCGGCCGAGATCGCCCCCGATGGCGCGCTGACGCCCGAAGGCGCCGCCAGCGGCTGGCTGCCGGCCATGACCATCGCCCTGCCCCGCACCAAGACGACCCGCGCCATCGATGGTGCGCGGGTCTGGCTGATCGGCCGGCCGGTGGACCTGCTCGACGCCTGGCTTGCGGCATCTGGCATCCGCTCAGGCGCTGTTTTCGTGCCGATCGACCGCCATGGCAATCCGCGGGTCACCCCCGACGGTCGCGGCTTCGGCCGCCGTGGCCTTGATGGGTTGAGCGGTCAGGCGGTCGCCCGCATCGTCAAGGCGCGGGCCTCGCAGGCGGGGCTGGACCCGCGCGGGATCAGCGCCCATGGCCTGCGCTCGGGCTTCATGACCGAGGCCGCGAACCGCGATGTGCCGATCCAGCAGGCCATGGCCCAGTCGCTGCACCGCTCCATCGCCGTCGCCGCCCGCTATTACGACGAAAGCGCCGCCGCCCGTGGCCGCGGCGCCCGCATGATGGCCAATCCGCCCCCGGCGGCGATGCCACCCGCGGCCGCCCCGGCGGCAAAACCGGAACCGGCTGCGAGGCGCGGGCGCAAACCGCGCCCCTGACCGGACGGCCGGGGCATATGGTCAGTCGGCGGCGGGAAACAGCTCGACATGGCAGGCGCCGTCGCGGCCGTAATACACCGCCCGGCGCCCGGCCAGGGTGACATGATAACCGACACAGCCGGCGGCGGCGATCCGCGCGCAGAAGCCGCCATAATCGATCGCCCGCCGCTGGACGGCGCCGATCGCCGCCGCCACGCCCGCCGCGTCGAACCGGCTGGCCGGTGCATGCGCCAGAGGCTCTGCCGCGACCACCGTCGACCAGCCGTCGGGACGGTAATAGGTTTTCTCCGCCCGCAGCAGATCGGCGTGATAGCGCTCGATGCCGGCCGCGCCCAACAGGCCGATCACGTCCGGAAAGCTCAGCTTTCCACGATCGGACCCTTCCGTGCACGCGACCGCGGTCACATGAGCCATATCGGTCATGACGTCATCCCTCTGTTATCTCTCGGGTTATGTCGTTCGGCGGGTCAGGGTGCGGTGCCGTCGGTCAGTCGCTCGGCACGGTGGTCAGGTGATGGCGGCTGGCGATGCCGGTCAGCACCCGCTCCATCACCTGCCGGTCGGCGACCGGCAGGTCGCCGAAGAAGGCCGCATCATTGGCATCGGCCAGCGCCGTCAGATCGGGGATCAGCCGGCGTCCGGCATCGGTCAGGGCCAGAAGCTGGCGGCGTTTATCGGCCGTGGCGCCGGTTCTGACGATCAGCCCGCGCGCCACAAGCCGGTCGGCCAGTTTCGACAAGCCGCCCCGGGTCATTCCCAGATCGGCCGCCAGCCGGCTGGGCATGGCGGGGCCGGCCTCATGCAGCATGCGCAGGATCACCCAGTCGGCAACGCCGATATCGCGCGTCGCCAGCGCCCGGGCGAAGGACTGCGACACGTGGTTCGAGACCAGCCGCAGCCAGTAGCCAAGATGGCCGCGCAGCGGCGTGTCAGATGCTGGTACAGGCATGGTGGCCCTGCTTCTGTTTCCCGGGAAACAATATACCTGTCTATTTCCTGGTCAACCACTTTCCATTGTCGCATAGCGGCAGCGGGCCCATATGACAGAAGCGATCTGCGCCGGTGATCCGAACGGCCATTGCCCGCTTGGGCGGCCGCGCATAACGTCACGGTCGATCTGTCACGCTGCGGTATAAGCGGCGGTCGGGGTTCCGGTGTCCCTGCGCCGGGGCCACCACTCTTGAACCGGGGGAGACCTGAACCGATGACCATGGCCTGGGCTGATGCCGCAGAGCGTTTCGACCTCGACGAAACCCTGCGCACCGCGCTTCACGGCGACATGCAGGCGATCAATGCCTGTATCGAATGCTGCGACGCCCATGCGGATGCCGATCCCGACCGAGTGGCGCTGCGCTTCGAACGCCGCGACGGCACCGGCCGCACGCTGAGCTTCGGCGCGCTGCGCGAGTTGTCGGCGCGCTTCGCCGGCCTGCTTGCGGCACGCGGGATCGAAGCCGGCGACCGGGTTGGCGGGCTGCTGCCGCGGGTGCCCGAACTGCTGGTCACCATTCTTGGCACCTGGCGCGCCGGGGCGGTTTATCAGCCGCTGTTCACGGCCTTCGGCCCCAAGGCGATCGAGCATCGCACCGCCACCGCCGGCACGAAGCTGATCGTGACCGACGCCGCCAACCGCCCGAAGCTGGCGGAATTGAGCGTGCCCGCCACGATTGTTGTCACCAGCGGCGGCGCCAGCGGCACGGATCTCGATTTCGACGCCGAACTGGCCGGCCAGAGCCCTGAGGTCGCGCCGGTCATGCGCAGGGGCGACGACCCGTTCCTGATCATGTTCACCTCCGGCACCACCGGCCCGGCCAAGCCGGTGATGGTGCCGTTGCGGGCGATCGCCGCCTTCAAGGGCTATATGACCCAGGCGGTGGATCTGCGCCTCGATGACCGGTTCTGGAACATCGCCGATCCCGGCTGGGCTTACGGCCTGTATTACGCGGTGATCGGCCCCTTGTCGCTCGGGGTGGCCACCACCTTCTATGACGGCCCGTTCACCGCCGAGAGCACCTATGGCCTGATTGCGAAGCTTGGCATCACCAATCTGGCCGGCGCCCCCACCGCCTATCGCCTGCTGCTGGCGGCAGGGCCCGAACTGGCGCTGCCGGTGAAGGGGCGGCTGCGCGCTGTGAGCAGCGCCGGTGAGCCGCTGAACCCCGAGGTGATCCGCTGGTTCGCCGAGCATCTGGACGTCACCATCCACGACCATTACGGCCAGACCGAGCTTGGCATGGTGTTGTGCAATCATCACGGTCTCAGCCATCCGGTGCAGCCCGGTGCCGCAGGCTTCGCCGTGCCGGGCCACCGCATCGTGGTGGTGAACGAAGACACGCTGGAAGAACTGCCGGTCGGCGAGCCGGGTATCCTTGCGGTCGATCGCTGGAACTCGCCGCTGTTCTGGTTCGACGGCTATTGGAACATGCCGACCAGGTCGCTGACCGAGCGCTATTACCTGTCGGGCGACACGGTGGAGTTGAACGCCGATGGCAGCATCAGCTTTGTCGGCCGGTCCGACGACGTCATCACCTCATCGGGCTATCGCATTGGCCCGTTCGACGTGGAAAGCGCGCTGATCGAACACAAGGCCGTGGTCGAGACCGCCGTGGTCGGCAAGCCCGATCCGGAGCGCACCGAGATCGTGAAGGCCTTCGTGGTGCTGAAGCCGGCATACGAGCCCACACCGGAACTGGCCGAGGAATTGCGCCGCCATGTCCGGGCACGGCTGTCGGCCCATGCCTATCCGCGCGAGATCGAATTCGTCGACGAGTTGCCGAAGACCCCGAGCGGCAAGTTGCAGCGTTTCATTCTGCGCAACCAGGAAAAGGCGAAGGCCGAAGCCCGCGCGGCCGGCTGATCAGACAGGTGTGGTGGCGGCGCTCATTGCGCCGCCACCCCGTCCGGTGCCATGTCGCCGGCGCCGTCACGGTCGTCATCGAGCTGGATGAAGCCGCCCGACTGGCGGTGCCAGAGCCGCGCATACAGCCCGTTGCGGGCGATCAGCGCGTCATGGCTGCCTTCCTCGACGATGCGGCCCTGATCCATCACGATCAGCCGGTCCATGGCGGCGATGGTCGACAGGCGATGCGCGATCGCGATCACGGTCTTGCCCTCCATCAGCCGGTCCAGATTGGCCTGGATCGCCGCCTCGACCTCGCTGTCGAGGGCGGCCGTCGCTTCGTCGAGCACCAGGATCGGCGCGTCCTTCAGCATCGCGCGGGCAATCGACACCCGCTGACGCTGGCCGCCCGACAGCTTCACGCCCCGCTCGCCGACATGGGCGTCATAGCCGGTGCGGCCGGCTGAATCGGCCAGACCTTGAATGAAATCATGCGCCTCTGCCCGCCGGGCCGCCCGGATCATGTCGTCATCGCTGGCATTGGGCCGGCCATAGATGATGTTGTCGCGCACCGACCGGTGCAGCAGCGAGGTGTCCTGGGTGACCACGCCGATATTGGCGCGCAGGCTTTCCTGCGTCACATCGTTGATGTCGATCCCGTCGATGGTGATCCGGCCCGATTCGACGTCATAGAACCGCAGCAGCAGGTTCACCAGCGTCGACTTGCCGGCCCCCGACCGGCCGATCAGCCCGATCTTCTCGCCCGGCCGGATCGACAGGTCGAGGTCGCGGACCACGGCGCGATCGCCACCATAGTTGAACCCGACGCCATCGAAGCGGATCGCGCCCTTCACCCGGCCCAGACGATGGGCATCGGGCCGGTCGGCCACCTTGTGGGGCCGCGAGATCGAATTGATGCCATCCTGCACCGTGCCGATATTCTCGAACAGAGCCGACATCTCCCACATGATCCACTGCGACATGCCAAGCAGACGCAGCACGAACGACACCGCAACGGCGATCGCGCCGACCGAAATCGCCGCCTCGCTCCACAGCCAGATGCCGATGGTGGCGACCGACGCCAGCAGGACGTAATTCATCGTCTGGTTGGCGACCTGCACGAAGGTCGCCATACGCATCTGGGTATGCACGGTGCCAAGGAAGCGGTCCATCGCGTCGCGGGCATAGACGTCTTCGCGCATCGCGTGCGAAAACAGCTTCACGGTCGCGATATTGGTATAGCTGTCGACGATCCGCCCGGCCATTTCCGAACGCGCATCGGCCTGCCGGCGCGACACCCGGCGCATGCGCGGAATGAAATAGCGCAGCAGCGAGGCATAGGCTATCAGCCACACCGCGAAGGGCAGCATCAGCCGCCAGTCCGCCGAGGCCGCCACGATCAGCGCGCCGGTGAAGTACACCAGCACGTAATTGCCCATATCGAGCAGCTTCATCACGGTTTCGCGCACCGCCAACGAGGTCTGCATCAGCTTGGTGGCGACGCGGCCGGCGAATTCGTCCTGGAAATAGCTCATCGACTGGCGCACCAGATAGCGGTGCAGGCTCCAGCGGATGCGCATCGGAAAGTTGCCGAGCAGGGTCTGGTGGATGATCAGCGAATTGCCCAGCGCCAGCACTGGCATGATCACCAGCACCAGCACCCCCATCGCCGCCAGTTTCCAGCCCTCGGTCTGGAACAGCACCTCGGGCGTGGTGCCCGACAGAAGATCGACGATCGAGCCCACGAACGAGAACAGCAGCACTTCCGAGACCGCAATCGCCGTGGTCAGTGCCGCCATCATCAGCAGCCATTTTTCCGAGCCGCGGGTGTAATGGCGACAAAAGGCGATCAGCCCGGTCGGCGGCTGCTCGGGCAGTGCCGGCGGATAGGGATCGAGCCGGCCTTCGAACCAGCCCATCACCCGCGAGACGGGGCCGCCGCGGCGGGGCGGCCCGGTGTCGGCGGATGCAGGTGCCGCGGGCGCGGCACGATCGCCGGATCTGGACGCGGTCATGACGTTCCCTGACATGAAACGGTGTTGCGGGGGGGCGGCAGGGCCAATGGCAGGCCCGTCCTGGATATTCTGACAAGCATAAGCTTGATATATGCATCGCCAGCCGTCGTGACCATAGCCCGGCTACGCGGGGCTGGCTTGCGTCAGTCTGAGGTCGGGCGGCAGCACCGCCCCGTCAATACCGGCCAGCCGCGCCGCCAGCCGCTGCATCCGCCCCGCAAACACCCCGGCATCGTCCAGTGCCCGGGCCAGCACCACCGCGCCCTGAATATCGGCCACCGCATCGGCCGCCATCTGCCGCGCCGGTGCCGCAGCGACACCGGTTGTCTCGATCGCTGCCGCCAGGGCCTCGATCCAGGCGGTGAAATACGACCGGATCGCCAGGGCGAACCGGTCGCGCACGCTGTCGAGCGCGAACGCCCCCACCAGACACACCCGCCGGCCTGAGCGGAAATACTGGCTGGAAGCGGCGCACATTCTCTGCATCGCCGCCCGTGCCGCATCGCCGTCACCACTGGCCGCGGCCACACGCAGCGGCGCGAACACCGCCTCGGTGAACCAGCGGTCGATCTCGGCCAGCACCGCCGCCGCCATCTCTTCCTTTCCGCCCGGAAAGAAGTGATACAGGCTACCGCGGCCGAGACCGGTTTCCGATGCGATCACGCCCAGGCTAGCGCCCTCGAACCCGTGGGCGCGAAACACCTCGGCCAGCAATTGCACCACATCGGCGCGTTCATGGATCAGTCTTGCCATCGCCTCGCCGTCGCCTTGTGCCTCACAGGCCAAGCGCCGACAGCCCGGGGTGATCGTCCGGCCGCCGCCCCTGTGGCCAGAAGAACAGCCGGTCAGTGGCGGCGTTCGGCAGATCATTGATGCTGGCAATCCGCTGCCGCATCAGGCCGTCCGCGTCGAAAGCCCAGTTCTCGTTGCCATAGGACCGGAACCAGTTGCCACTGTCATCGTGCCATTCATAGGCGAAGCGAACCGCGATCCGGTCGCCGCTCACCGCCCACAGTTCCTTGATCAGCCGATAATCCTGCTCGCGCTGCCATTTGTCGGTGAGGAATCGCACGATTTCGGCCCGACCTTCAATGAATGTGGCGCGATTGCGCCACCGGCAATCGGGCGTATAGGCCAGCGCCACCCGCTCAGGGTCGCGGCTGTTCCAGCCATCTTCCGCCAGACGCACCTTGATGGCGGCGGTTTCTGGCGTGAAGGGCGGCAGGGGTGGACGGGGATCGGACATCGATTGGCTCCTGTCGATCTGTATTGAACGTTACATTCTGTACTGATTGATACATACAGAAAGTCCCGCCGTCAACGGCTGTCCGCCAGCCGCCTCGACACATGGCACCACAGGGCGGAAAAGCCGCTTATGATGCAGGAAGAACCGCCGATCATGGCGACCCGGCCGCACCCGGCCGGACGTTGCGACACGGGAGGGGCGACACCCATGTCAGAGACAGCACATACCCCCACCACTCCACCGGCCCCCACCACTCCACCGGCCCCCACCACTCCACCGGTACTGATCGTCGGCGCCGGCCCCACCGGCCTGACGCTGGCCCTGGCGCTCACCGCCTGTGGCATCGCCTGCCGGATCGTCGACAAGGCGGCCGAACGCACGCAGGTCTCGAAAGCCCTGGCGGTGTGGAGCGGCAGCCTTGAGGCGTTCGCCGGTCTGGGAGTTGCCGACAGCATCATCGATGCCGGCATCCGCATGACCCATATGCGGGTGGGCGATGGCGCCCGAGAACTGGCCACGATGCCGATCGCCGAAGGTGTCGACAGCGCCTTTCCCTTCGTGGTGATCATTCCGCAGTCTGAAACCGAGCGCCTGCTGGCCGAGCATCTGGCGGCCCGGGGCGTGACGATCGAACGCGGCCTGGAACTGGTGGCGGTCGACCAGACCGCCCATGCGGTGCGGGCGGTGCTGCGGCCGGCCGGCCATGACGACGACCGCGCCGACAGCGCCATGACCGCCGCCTATGTCGTGGGCTGCGACGGCGCGCGCAGTGCAGCACGCCATGCCATGGACATTCCGTTCACCGGCTATACCGAACCGCAGACCTTTATCCTGTCCGATACGACGATGGCGGGGCCGCTGGACCCAACCTCGCTCTATGTCTGGTGGGGCGCGGGCGGCAGTGTCGCGCTGTTTCCCATCGGCGACGGGGTCTGGCGGACCTTTGCCATGCGCGACGACCCCGACGACCAGTCGCCGCCCGACCTCGACGAGATGCAGGCGCAGTTGAACCGCTGCGGCCCGCCCGGTCTTGTCGCCGGCGATCCGACCTGGCTGTCGGCCTTCCGGGTGAATGAACGGCTGGCTGAGCGCTATCGGCGGGACCGTGTGCTGCTGGCCGGCGATGCCGCCCATATCCACAGCCCGGCCGGCGGCCAGGGCATGAACACCGGCATTCAGGATGCGGTCAATCTGGCCTGGAAGCTGGCGGCGGTGCTTCAAGGCCGTGGCGACGCAACGACGCTTCTCGACAGTTACGAGGCGGAACGCCGGCCGGTGGCCCGGCAGGTGATCGACGGCGCCGCGCAGAAGCTGCATGTCGGTATGGTCGCGCGCGGCACCACCACCCGGCTGTTGCGCGATGTGGCGGTGTCGGTGGTGTCAAAGCTGCCGATGCTGCGCCGCAAATTGCAGGTGGACCTGTCGGAAACGGCGCTCCGCTATGATACCGGCGCCCTGATCAGCCGGCCCGCGCCCCAATCGGCCCATCGTCATCCGGCGCCGGGTGAACGGGCGCTTGACGGGCCGCATGGCGAGGGGCCGTTCTGGCGGCATCTGTCGGTCAGCCATCACTGTCTGCTGGTCTTCGCCGACGCTCTGCCCCCGGCCCTGGCGCAAAGCCGCAGCCATTGCGGCACGGCCATCGCCGTGGTGACCGTCACCCTGACCGATGATCCGGATGGCGTGCTTGCGGCCCGCTATGACGCCCGTCCCGGCAGCGGCGACTGGGTACTGATCCGTCCCGATCAGTTCATCGGCGCCCGTGGCCGCGCCGATGATGCGGCCTCATTCGACGCCTATGCCCGGATGGCCCTGCTGCCGGCCGGATGACGCCATGCGACAAGCCATGCGTCAGACGATTAACATCCATGTTTCAGACGCAGATAATGATGTTTTGAACATCACTTCTGGGATCTGTAACATGATCAATGCCAGTTCAGACCGGAGGCAAGCTTGATCACGGCGGCACAGATGCGGGCCGCGCGGGCCCTGCTCGGCATCGACCAGCGCCAGTTGGCCGAATTGTCGGGCGTCTCGCTGCCCACCATCCAACGGATGGAGGGCAGCGACGGCAATGTCCGCGGGGTCATCGACACGCTGACCAAGGTGGTGGAGGCCTTCGACCGGGCCGGCATCGAATTGATCGGCGATGGCGCACCCAGCCAGGGCCAGGGGCGCGGCGTGCGGCTGAAACAGCCGCGCGCCGGCATCTGACCCCTTGGATCCGGCGCACCGATCGCCGACCGCATCGTCATGCGACGGAAGGACGGATCAGCCGATGGCCGCGCGTCTCGCGGGCCCGCGCCTTGCGGACCTCTTCACCCCGAAACTCATCACCGTGCTGCGCGAAGGCTATGGCTCGGTCGGCCTGCGCGCCGATGCGATCGCCGGCCTGACGGTGGCGATCGTGGCGCTGCCGCTGTCGATGGCCATCGCCATCGCATCGGGCGTCGGGCCTGAACGCGGGCTTTATACCGCCATCGTCGGCGGCTTCATCGTCTCGTGCCTGGGGGGCAGCCGGTTTCAGATCGGCGGGCCGGCGGGCGCGTTCATCGTGCTGGTGGCGGCCACAGTCGCGGCCCACGGCGTCGATGGGCTGATCCTGGCCACGATGATGTCGGGGCTGATCCTGCTGGCGATCGGCGCGCTCAGGCTGGGCACCTTCATCAAATACATCCCCTATCCGGTGACCGTGGGCTTCACCGGCGGCATCGCCGTGATCATTTTCTCAAGCCAGATCAAGGATCTGTTCGGGTTGACCCTCAGCGGACCCGAGCCGGGAGAAATCCTGCCCAAGCTTGCCATGCTCGCCGATGCCATCCCGACCGTCACGCCGGCGGCAACGCTTGTGGCGCTTGCCTGCATTCTGGTCATTCAGGGGCTGAAGATGCTGGCGCCGCGCGTGCCGGGCATGCTGGTGGCCGTGGCCGGCGCCGCGATCGCGGCCTGGCTGCTGAACCTGCCGATCGAGACCATTTCCAGCCGCTTCGGCGGCATTCCCCAGATGCTGCCCGCGCCGGCGCTGCCCACCATCACGCTCGACCGGCTGGTGACGCTGCTGCCGGCGGCGCTGTCCTTCGCCCTGCTCGGCGCCATCGAAAGCCTGTTGTCGGCGGTGGTCGCCGACAGCATGACCGGGCGACGCCACCGGTCGAATTGCGAGTTGGTGGCGCAAGGCGTCGCCAACATCGCCTCGGGCCTGTTCGGCGGCTTCTGCGTCACCGGCACCATCGCCCGCACCGCCACCAATGTCCGCGCCGGCGCGCGTGGCCCGGTCGCGGGCATGCTGCATGCCGTGTTCCTGCTGGGCTTCATGATCCTGGCCGCACCGCTTGCCGGCTATATCCCGCTGGCCGCCCTGGCGGCGGTGCTGGCGATCGTGGCCTGGAACATGATCGAGCGCCACGCGATCGCGGTTCTGCTGCGCAGTTCCGGCGGCGACGCGCTGGTGCTGGCCACGACCTTCCTGCTGACCGTGTTCAAGGATTTGACCGCCGGCATCGTCGCCGGCTTCGCGCTGGGCGCGCTGATCTTCCTGCACCGAATGGCGCAGGCGGTCGAGGTTCAGGGCGGAACGCCGCTGGTCGAACCGGATCTGGCCGACGACGACCGCGCCGAAACCGGCGGCCGCACCGCCTATGACCCCAGCCGCGCCACCGATCGCGATATCGTGGTCTATCGCATTTCGGGCGCCTTCTTCTTCGGCGCCGCCGCCACGGTGGGGGCCACGCTCGACAATATCGGAGCCACGCCCAAGGCCTATGTTCTGGATATGAGCGCGGTGCCGCTGCTCGATTCCACCGGTGCCGCCACCATCGAGGGATTTCTGCGCAAAGCCGTGCGCCACGGTGCCACGGTCTGGATCGCCGCCGCCCGGCCGGCGGTGCGCCAGATGCTGCACCGCCACGGCATCACCCCGCCGACCGCACATTTCCGCGGCGACGTCGATTCCGCACTGCGTGCCGCACGTCAGGCGTTGGCAAGCAACGGCGCCACCTGACCCGCCGCGCCGGAATACGCCTGTCCGACAATGGCTTGACCCGCCACCTCGTCTCAACCGCAAGGTGCTTGTTGTATCTGGACACCTGCCCGGTTTGGATGTCCAATCGTCCCTAAGCGAACTGCGCCGACACGCATCTGCGCAGTCATGGGGGAGAAACTGGGCATGATCTTCGATTATGTGATCGTCGGCGGTGGTTCGGCTGGTGCAACGCTTGCCGTGCGGTTGTCGGACGACCCCACGGTCAGCGTCTGCCTGCTGGAAGCCGGCGGCGAGGGGCGCGATCTGTTCGTGCGCACGCCGGCGGGCGTGGTCGCCATGCTGCCCGGACGCCCGAAGCTGAACAACTGGGCCTTCGATACCGTGCCGCAGGCCGGGCTGGGCGGCCGCAAGGGCTATCAGCCGCGGGGCAAGGGTCTGGGCGGATCCAGCGCGATCAATGCCATGCTCTATGTCCGCGGCCATCCGTCGGATTATGACGGCTGGGCGGCCGCCGGCTGCACCGGATGGTCGTACCAGGACGTCCTGCCCTGGTTCCGCAAGGCCGAGGGGAACCAGCGTGGCGCCTCTGATTTCCACGGCGCCGACGGGCCGTTGCAGGTGGCCGATCAGCCCTCGCCGCGTGGTGTCACCCGGGCCTTCATCGAGGCCGCGGCCGAATGCCAGATCCCGCGCAACGACGATTTCAACGGCCCGCGCCAGGACGGTGTCGGGCTGTATCAGGTAACCCAGTTTCACAGCGGTCCGCGCCGTGGGGAACGCTGTTCCGCCGCCGCCGCCTATCTGCACCCGGTGATGGCCAGCCGCACCAATCTGACCGTTCTCACCCGTGCCCATGCCACCCGGATCATCGTCAAGGATGGCCGCGCCACCGGCGTCGCCTATCGCCGCGGCCGGCAGCCCGCCGAGGTGCAGGCCCGGATCGAAGTGATCCTGTCGGGCGGGGCGTTCAGTTCGCCGCAACTGCTGATGCTGTCGGGCATCGGCCCGGCAGCACATCTGCGCGGCATGGGCATTCCTGTGCTGCATGATCTGCCGGGCGTCGGCCGCGATCTTCAGGATCACCCGGATTTCGTGCTGTCCTACCGCTCGCGGATCACCGACATGTTCGGCATCGGCATGGCCGGCACCATGAACCTGATGCGGGCCTTGCGGGAATGGCGGCGCCAGGGAACCGGCATGCTCACCACCCCCTTCGCCGAGGCCGGTGCCTTCCTGAAGTCTGAGCCACATCTCGACCGGCCCGACCTGCAATTGCACTTCGTGATCTCGATCGTGGATGACCATGGCCGCAAGCTGCACCGGGGCTATGGCTTCAGCTGCCATGTCTGTGTGCTGCGGCCGAAATCGCGCGGTACGCTGGAACTCGCGGGGCCGGACCCGATGATGGCGCCGCTGATCGATCCGGCCTTCCTGTCGGATGACGGCGACATGGCGCTGATGCTGCGCGGCACCCGCATCACCCGCCGGATCATGGAGGCGCCGGCCCTCGACAGCTTCCGCGACCGGGAACTCTATATGCAGGGGCCGCAAAGCGATGAAGAACTGACCCGCCATATCCGCGCCCGTGCCGACACCATCTATCACCCGGTCGGCACCTGCCGGATGGGCGGTGACGAGCAGGCTGTGGTCACCCCTGAACTGAAGCTGCGTGGTATCGACCGTCTGCGGGTGGTGGATGCCTCGATCATGCCCAGCCTGATCGGCGGCAACACCAACGCCCCCACGATCATGATCGCCGAACGCGCCGCCGAGCTGATCCGCCGCGACCGCCTGAGCGGCAGCGGCCAGACCACCACCACCACCACCGTCGCCGCTACCGCCGCCGCCTGATCGCCTCCCGCCCCTCATCGAAGGTCCGGTCATGATGGACAGCCTGAGCCACGAGCACACGGCCCCCGCGGCACCGGATGCCGGCGCGCTATCGGATGCCGGTGCACCGCCCGGCGCCCTGATCCTGAACGACAGGATCGCCCGGCTCGAAGCCGCCAGCACCGCCTGGGCACAGACCACGCTGGCTGACCGGATCGGCGTGATCGAGGCGGTGCGCGATGCCCTGATGGCGGCCGCCGAGGATTGGGTCCGGGCGGCGGCAACCGCCAAGCAACTGACAGCCGAGGCGGCGGCGCTGGGCGAGGAATGGCAATCGGGCCCCTATGCGCTGATGAGCGGCTGCAACGACTATCTCCACACCCTGCGCGGTCTGGCGGCCGATGCCGCAAAAGGTGCGGGCACCCGGCCCCGGCATCTGCGCGGGTTGAAGACGCGGGCCCTGCCCAACGGTCAGCTAGCGGTCGAGGTTCTACCGGCAACCCATTGGGATAAAGTACTGTTCAGCGGCGTCAAGGCCGAGGTCTGGATGCGTCCGGGCATCACCGCTCTTGGGTTGAAAGATCATGTCGCCGCCAGCCAGTCATCCCCCCCGGCCTCTCGGAGCGGCTGGGTCTCGCTGGTTCTGGGGGCCGGCAACATCACCGCCATCGCGCCGCTGGACTGTCTGCACAAGCTGCTGATCGACCATGCGGTGGTGGTGTTGAAACTGAACCCGGTTCTGGACGCGATGAAGCCGGTGCTGGAGCGGGTATTCGCGCCGCTGATCGCGCGTGATGCGCTGGCGATCGTCAGCGGCGATGGCGCAGTTGGGGCGTGGCTGTGCCGGCATCCACGCATCGCCGACATCCATGTCACCGGATCGGCTGCCACCTGGGGGGCGATCGTCTGGGGCAGCGGTGCCACGGGCCAGCGTAACCGCGCCGCCGACGCGCCGGCCAATCCGAGCCCGGTGACGGCGGAACTGGGCTGCGTGTCGCCGACCATCGTGGTGCCGGGGCCGTGGAGCGCCGCCGATATCGCGTTTCAGGCCGAAAACATCGCCAGCCAGAAGCTCCACAATGCCGGCTTCAACTGCATTGCCTGCCAGATGCTGGTTCTGCCGCAGGACTGGCCCGCGGGCAACCGGCTGCTGGCCGCGGTGGAGCGGGTGATGGCGGCAGCACCCCGGCGGGCGCTGTGGTATCCGGGTGCCGCCGCGCGCGTCGCGGCAGCGCTGGATGGCGCCGGCCATGTCGTCCGCCGGCTAGCAGCCTGTCGGACTTTCCCCAGCGTGCGAGCGGTGCGATGATTCCGTTGGTTTCAACGGGATTGCGCGCTGATGGCCCG
>NZ_BMDZ01000069.1 GCF_014636235.1 Tistrella bauzanensis | reverse complement strand
CCCGATCAGCCGCAAGCGAAAACGGGCCGGATGGTCCGATGAATTCGCAAGGTCGATCATTGGGCAAATGCGATAGCCCTGCGCCGGCACCGGGGGCGGCTTGCCCCGCCCCGACGCTTCCGGTAACAATCGTGATCCTGGTGGCGCGTGATGCTGCATCATCCCGCGATATCCCACCTGTCGACGTTCCCGCCCATACATGGTTGACGATAAATGGCTGCCCATCATTCTGCCCTGATCCACACCATGGTCCTGATCTCTGCGGCCGACCGCGAGATGACCGACCTTGAACTGAAGACCATCGGCGACACGGTGCGGGGGTTGCCGGTGTTCCGCGACTTCGATCCGGCGACGCTTCCCGACATTGCCAGCGAGTGCGTGGGCATGCTTCAGGGCGAGGACGGCCTCGATGCCGTGCTCGACCATGTCGCGGCCGACCTGCCGACGAAGCTTCACGAGACCGCTTATGCGCTGGCCTGTGAGGTGGCGGCATCCAACGGCTCGGTCAGTCAGGAGGTGCTGCGGCTGCTGGAAATCCTGCGCCATCACCTGAATGTCGACCGCCTGCTGGCGGCCGCGATCGAGCGCGGCGTGCGCGCCCGTTACGCGCATCTCTGACCGGCCGATGTCGAAGATCGCGCCCGTGTCGATTGCACAGCCCCCGGTCACGCCGGTGGTGACGCTGCCGGCGGCACCCCGGCGCCGTCGCGGCCGGGCGGCGGAGCGCGCGGTCCTGGCGGCCCTGGCGGCGGATGCCGGCCTTGCCCGCGAGGCGGCGATGCCGGCGCTGGTGGTGGGCATCGACGAGGTCGGGCGCGGGCCCCTGGCCGGGCCGGTGGTGGCCGCGGCGGTGATTCTGGATCCGGCCCGTCCGATCGAGGGGCTGGGTGACAGCAAGACCTTGAGCCGCAAGCGCCGCGAGGCCTTGTATCCGCTGATCATGGCCCGGGCGCGGGTCGGTATCGGCGAGGCATCGGTGCGCGAGATCGACCGGCTGAACATCCTGAAGGCCAGCCTGCTGGCGATGCGCCGCGCCTGGGGCGCGCTGGATATCGGCGCGGCACCGCCCGAACTGGCGCTGGTCGATGGCGATCACAGCCCGGAACTGCCGATCCCGACCGTGCCGGTGGTGGGCGGCGACGGGCGGTCGCCGGCGATCGGTGCCGCATCGATCGTGGCCAAGGTGACCCGCGACCGGATCATGGCCGAGCTGGACCTGATCCATCCCGGCTATGGCTGGGCGCATAATGCCGGCTATGGCACGGCCGAGCATCTGGCGGCGCTGGAACGGCTGGGCGCCACCCATCACCACCGCGTGACCTTCGCGCCGGTGGCCCGCCTGGTGCGGTCGGCGGATGATGGTCTTCCGGCCGTATCCGAACCGCTGGTTCTTGCGGGCGAGGTGGCGGCGGAATGAGCCGGCGCCGCCCGATCGCGGCCGCTTTGCCGGCCGAGCCGCTGGACCCGGCGCAGATTGCGGGCCAGGTGATCGATGGCGACTGCATCGCGGTGATGCGCCGCCTGCCGGATGCCTGCGTCGACATGGTCTTCGCCGACCCGCCCTATAACCTGCAACTGGCCGGCCCCCTGCATCGTCCGAACAACAGCCGGGTCGCGGGGGTCGAGGATGACTGGGACAAATTCGCCGATTTCGCCGCCTACGACGCCTTCACCCACGCCTGGATGGCGGAAGCCCGCCGCATATTGAAGCCGGCCGGCACGATCTGGGTAATCGGCAGCTATCACAACATCTTCCGGGTCGGCGCGGCACTTCAGGATCTGGAGTTCTGGATTCTGAACGATGTGATCTGGCGCAAGACCAACCCGATGCCCAATTTCCGCGGCCGCCGGTTCACCAACGCCCACGAGACCCTGATCTGGGCCGCACGCGATGCCCGCAGCCGTTACCGGTTCAATTACAAGGCGCTGAAGCAGCTGAATGACGGGCTTCAGATGCGCAGCGACTGGCTGCTGCCGATCTGTTCGGGACCGGAACGGCTGAAGGATGACGACGGCCGCAAGGCCCATGCGACCCAGAAGCCGCTGGCGCTGCTGTATCGGGTGCTGCAGGCGGCCAGCGCTCCCGGCGATCTGGTGCTGGATCCGTTTTTCGGCACCGGGTCGACCGGCGTCGCCGCCAAGGCCCTGGGCCGGCGCTTCATCGGCATCGAACGCGATCCGGGCCATGTGGCCCTGGCCACCAGTCGCATCGCTGCCGCGCCGGATTCAGCCGATCCCCGGCTGCTGGGCGGCGACGGGTTCGAGCGTGAGCCCCGCATCGCCTTCGGGCTGCTGGTGGAAGCCGGCCTGCTGGCGGTTGGCGATACCCTGGTCGATCGCACAGGCCGCCACCAGGTGCGGGTGCGTGCCGACGGGCTGGTCGAGGCCGGCCGGGGCCGCAGCCAGGCCATCGGATCGATCCACCAGATGGGCGCGAAGGCAAGCGGCGGTCCGTCCTGCAATGGCTGGGTGTTCTGGCACGTCAGCCACCCCGACGGCACGTTGGAGCCGATCGACGGCCTGCGCCAGCACCTGCGCGCCGAGATCGCCCGTGGCCGCGACGCCGCGGCCGATGACCATGACGATGGCGACGACCGGATGGTTGACGAGGCAGGCGATGGCGATCTGACGACATACCCGGAGCAGCCGGTATCCTGACCCGGTCATGCGCCGCCGGGGTGGCGTCTGTCATCGGGGGCATGCATAATCCCGTGGTTTTTATCGTGCTGCGGCACGCAATCCGAGCCCCCGCGCATGGCGAGGGCCGGCGACCGGAAGCCCCGCTGCGATGCATCGCATTGAACTCGGCCTCAAATTCGCCATCGAGCCCGTTGGGCTCAAAAGTTTGCGGCAGCACCCGACGCTGAAAAATCTGCGGCTGGCCAAGCCGGTGACGCGGCCGTTGAAGACGGTCTATTTCGATACCGCCGATCATCATCTGCATGATCAGGGCATCATCGTGAAGGTGAGCAGCGCCGGGCGCCGCCATCTGCAATCGGTGAAATGCGCGGGTGCCGGGCCGGCCGGATCGGCGCTGATGGTCCGCGATGCCTTCGAGGACGCAATCGCCGACGATCGCCCCGATCTGCGGCTGCTGACCGGTACGCCGCTCGGCGCGTTGAGCGCCGATCCCGATCTGGCGGCTGCGCTGGCGCCGGTGTTCCTGTCGGATATCCGCCGCAGCAGCTATCGGCTGGGGGAGCCTGGCTGGGCGGTGGAACTGGTGCTGGATGAAGGCGTCATCGCCGACGCCACCAACCCCGAGCGCCACCTGCCGGTGACCGAGATCGAACTGCGCATGCTGGAAGGGCCGCCCGACCGGCTGTATCTGGTGGCGCTGTCGTTTCTGGACAGGGTGCGGCTGAAGCCGATGCTGCCGCCGAAGTCGACCCGTGGCTTCGCCCTGATCGCGGCAGGTGCCGGTGATGGGGGCGGCGCGGTCGAGCCTGCGATCGAGAAGGCGGCGACGGTGGCACTCGCCGGCGACATGACGGCGGCCGAGGGCTTCCGCTGCATCGCTCGTGCCTGTCTGGGCCAGCTTGCGGCGAACGAGGCCGCGGTACGCGCCGGCCGGCCCGAGGGGCTGCATCAGATGCGGGTGGCGGTGCGGCGGCTGAAATCGGCCTTGAGCACCTTCCGCGACATCTTTCCCGCCGCCCGCGACACCACGATCGCCGATCCGCTGGCAGCCGGCTGCGACCCGGTTCTGTTGACGCCGGCCGATATCAGGACCGCGCTGGGCTGGCTGATGGACATTCTGGGCCCGGCACGGGATGCCGATGTGTTCGTGGACGAGACCCTTGCCGGGGCCGAGAAACTGCTGGGCGCCGAGCCGTTGGCGGGTTTGCGCGCCGCGGTGGAGGACGACCGGCGCGCGGCCTGGGCCGCCGTGGCCAGAGGGCTCGACGATCCGCGCTTCGCGCGCCTGCCGCTGGTGCTGGGGGCCTGGATCGAAGCCGGCCACTGGCTGGCCGAAGCCGGCGTGCCGGCCATGCCGTTCGGCGGGATCGTGGCACATCAGCAGACCGATACCGATACCGGTACCGCCGAGGCACCGGAGGGCGATGGTCAGCCCGTTGACACGGCATCGCAGCCGGGTGCGCAGCCGCTGGGGGATTTCGCGGTGGCGGTGCTGGACAAGCGGCTGAAGAAGGTGCGGCACAAGGGCCGTGGCCTGGGACATCTGGAGCCCGATGCGCGCCATCAGGTGCGCATCCAGGTGAAGAAGCTGCGCTATGCCTGCGAGTTCTTCGAAAGCCTGGCCGACAAACGCAAGCAGGCAACCACCTTTGCCAAAAAGCTGAAGGCCCTGCAGGACGGTCTGGGGGCGCTGAACGACATTGCCGTCGCCCGTCATCGCCTGGATGATCTGGCGACGCGGCCGGGGCTTGGCTATCCAGCGGGCATGATCGCCGGTGCCCATGCGGCGGCGGCGGCCGACGAACTGGCCGATGCTGTGGCGGCGTGGAAAAGCTTCCACAAGACCGCCGAACCGTTCTGGTCCTGACGCAACGACACCTGACGCAACGACTGTGGGGGCTTCCACCATGCCGTCTGCCATCGATCCGCGCTGGCGCGATGTCGACCTGTGGTTCGCCGACCGGCTGTTGCCCCCTGATCCGGCGGGTGCCGCGGCGCTGGCGGCCAATCAGGCGGCCGGCCTGCCCGCCCATGACGTCTCGCCGCTTCAGGCGCGCATGCTGGCGCTGATCGCCCGCATGCTGGGCGCGCGGCGGGTGCTGGAAATCGGCACGCTGGGCGGCTACAGCACCATGCACCTGGCCCGCGCCCTGCCCGATGGCGGGCAGATCGTGACCCTGGAGGCTGATCCGCATCATGCAGGCGTGGCGGCGGCCAATCTGGACCGGGCCGGGCTGGCGGCGCGGGTCGATCTGCGGGTCGGCCGCGCGGTCGACAGCCTGCCGGAACTGGCCAGGGCCGTGGCGGCGGGTGTGGCCGCGCCGTTCGATCTGGTGTTCATCGATGCCGACAAGCCGTCGAACCCGGTCTATCTGGACTGGGCGTTGACACTGGTGCGGCCGGGGGCGGTGATCATCGCCGACAATGTGGTGCGTGACGGCCGGGTGACGGATCCTGATGGCGATGCCTCGGTCCAGGGGGTGCGGGCCTTCACCGACAAGGTCGCGGCCGATCCGCGCCTGACCGCCACGGTGTTGCAGACCGTGGGCGTGAAGGGGTATGACGGCTTCATGATGATCCTGGTCGACGCCGCGCCGGCGGCGCCCTGACGCCGGTTCATCAGGCCTCTGCCGGCAACCACAGCGTGAAGCGGCTGCCGCCGGTGCCGCTGCGGTCCAGACGGACATCGCCGCCATGGGCGCGGGCCAGATCGCGGGCGATGGCAAGGCCAAGACCGGTGCCGCCGGGCTTGGTCGATCCGGTGAAGGCTTCGAACAGATGCGCCGCCGCCTTTGGCGCCAGACCGGGGCCGGTGTCTTCGACATGGATGGCGATGCCGTCATCATGGCGGGCCGCCGACAGGGTGAGGCGGTGGCCGCCATCGGGCGGTGGGCTCGCTTGCATGGCCTCAAGCGCGTTGCGGACCAGATTGGCCAGAATGCGATAGATCAGATCGTGATCGGCGGTGGCGATCAGCCCGGCGGGCAGGGCATTGACCCGGGCGGCCGGGCCGCCATCCATCACCGGCACCAGCGGATCGGCGATGCCCGGGGCGGGATCGGCCTCGACCGTCGCCAGCACCTCGGCCGCCACCTGCGCCAGATCGAGCGGCGCGCGCATCGGCGCCGGGGTTTCGGTGGTGGCGAAGCCCAGCGACCGGCCGCACAGCGCGATCGCCCGTTCCAGCGCCGCGATCATCGGCGGCAGCAGCCGGCGGACGGCGGGGCTGGCCTCGCGCTCGATGCGATCGGCATTGAGCAGGGCGGTGGAGAGCAGGTTGCGCAGGTCGTGGTTCAGCTTGGCGACGGCAGCACCCAGCCCCGCCAGCCGGGTTTTCTGGTCCAGCGCCCGGCGCACGCTTTGCTGCATCATCGCCAGTTCGCGCTGCACGATGCCGATCTCGTCGGCGCGCCGGGTGGTGGGGATGAGCCGGCCGGCATCCTCGGGCGCCTCGCGGAACGCCATCACGGCGGCGGCCATCTGGCGCATCGGCCGCACCATCATCCGTTCGATTGCGGCATAGAGCAGGGCGGCGACGATCGCCGACAACACGATGGTCAGGGTCAGGATGCGGATCGAATAGGCCCGCATCTCGTCGCGCAGGTCACGTTCCTGGAACAGCACGTCGACCAGCATCTCCGGCGCCATCGGTGCCGGCCCCAGCACCCGGATCAGCCGCGGTTCCGATTTCAGCAGGCAGTCGACCGCGTCGCGGATCAGGGTATAGGGGGTCTGGTCGCGCAGATCGACGGTCATCGCCGCCGGCGCCGTCTCGCCCAGCATCAGCACCGGGCCGCCCGGCCGGGTGAGGGTGACCGACACCACCATGCCATTGGCCAATAGGGTCTTCTCCAGCCCCGGTGTCACCGCCATGTCGCGATCCTCCAGCGCCAGACTGGCCAGATGTGCTGATGCGAGTCGCGCCTCCAGGAACACCAGCCGATAGCGGGCGATCGAGGGCAGATAGATCAGCACCTCGCCCAGCACCACGAAGGCGATTGTCAACAGCAGCAGCCGTCCCGACAGGCTGTCGGCCAATGGTATCCGGCGCCGGGGCAGCCGCCGCCGGGGCGACCGGGCGCGCTGGATCTGGCGGACGCGGGCAGAACGGCGCGCGGGAAACAGCCGGCTGACGAGGCGGTGGCGCATGGGCGGGGGCTCGTTCACGGCAGGTGCCGCAGCAGACGGACCAGCCGCCGGATGCGCGGGCCGAACAGCCGCGCGGTGAAATGGCTGCCGGCTGCCCGTTTCGAGGCCTCGCCCCGGGTGGGATAGGCGGCGATCAGCCCGGCGACGGCGCCGATCTTCAACCGGCTGCGGATGGCCAGCTCCCACATCCCCAGCAACTCGCCGGCATGGACGCCGGCGATGCCGGCGCCAAGGATGCGGCCATGGCGCCCGACCAGCACCTTCACCATGCCCTCGGTCCGGCCGTCGGTGCGGGCGCGGTCGTTCTCGGCGAATGGCCAGCGCAGCACCGTGACCTGTCCGTGGCGGGCCAGGGCCTCGGCCTCGGTGGGGCCGACCCGGGCCAGTTCGGGATCGGTGAAGATCACCCGCGGGATGGCCCGGGTCTCGACCCGCGCCGGCAGGCGGAACAGGGCGCGGCGCAGCACGATGCCGGCCTGATGTGCCGCCATATGGGTGAAGCGCTGGGGCGGCGCGCCGTCGATGCCGGCGGCGCAATCGCCGATCGCGAAGATCCGCCGGTTGGTGGTCTGCATCGACCGGTCGACGCGGATGCCGTCGTCATCGACCATCACCCCGGCCGCGGCCAGATCCAGGCCGTCGACCACCGGCCGGCGGCCGGTGGCGACCAGAAGCTGATCGCCGACCACCAGCCGGCTGCCGCCATCGGCCAGCGCCAGATGCAGCCGGGCACCGTCGCCGCCGGGGCCGGGTTCCGCCACCACGGCGCGGGCATGGTCGATCAGCGCCACGCCCTCGGCCAGCAGCCGCTGGCGGATCACCTCGACCAGTTCCGGATCTTCCGTCGGCAGCAGGTCATGGGCGGTGATCAGGGTGACGGCCGATCCCAGCCGGATATGGGCCTGAGCCATCTCCACCCCCACCGGTCCGCCGCCCAGCACCAGAAGATGGGCGGGTTGCATGCGGTCGGTGAAGATGGTCTCGTTGGTATGCGCCACCACCCGGTCCAGCCCCTCGATCGGCGGCAGGGCCGGCTTCGATCCGGTGGCGATCACGAAGCGCCGGGCCCGGATGATGGTGATGGTGCCGTCAGTGGCGTGCGCCTCCACCCGGTCGCGATCGATGAACCGGGCATGGGCTGCGATGACATCGACACCCAGCCCCTGAAACCGGGCGGCGCTGTCCATCGGCGTGATCGCGGCGATCACGGCGGCGACACCATCCTTCACCGCCCGGAAATCCACCACCGGCGGGGGGCCGGACAGGCCCAGTGCCGGCCAACCTTGCGTGCCGGCCATGGCGGCGGCACGCGCCAGCAGTGCCTTCGATGGCACGCAGCCGGTGTTCAGGCATTCGCCGCCCATGCGGCCGGCTTCGATCAGCACCACACCGGCACCCATCTGGGCGGCGCCGGCGGCGACGGTCAGCCCGGCGGCACCGGCGCCGATCACGCAGATATCGGTCTCGATGCGGCGCGGGGCAGGACCGGTCATGGGCGTCTCCGTGCGGGATCGCTGGATGGCGGGGCGGGGTCGCTGGACGGCGAGGCCGGGTCGCTGGACGGCGGGGGCGGGGGCGGAAGGCATGCGCGGCCCCGGCGCCACGCCCTGACATGCGACACCAAAGCCGGCAGCAGGGCAAGCACGGCAAGACCGCTCAATCCCGCCAGGATCTCTGTCGACATCAGGTCGGACCAGGACGGCACCTGACCTGCCGCCAGAAGATCCCCCAGCCCGGCGCCGATGCTGACATAGATCAGCGCGCCCGGGGCGATGCCGATCAATGTCGCCAGGGCATAGGCCCGGCCCGACATGCCGAAGATCGCCGGCGCTATGTTGACCAAGACAAATGGAAACACCGGCATCAGCCGCAGGAACAGCAGATAGCTGAAGGCATTGCGTCGGAACCCCGCCTCCATGCGGGCAAGCCGGGCACCGCCATGGCCGCCGATCCGGCGTTCCAGCATGGGGCGCAGCGCGCTGCGTGCGGCCAGGAACACCGCGATCGCCCCCAGTGTCGCCGCGACGATCACCAGGCCCACGCCCGCGACAACCCCGAACAGCACCCCAGCGGCCAGGCTGAACAGGGTGGCGCCGGGCAGCGAGATGGCGACCGCCACGGCATAGCCGATGCCGAAGACTATAGCGGCCAGCAGCGGATGCCGGCCGACCAGACCGGTCAGCCGATCGTGATGATCGGCCAGCGCCTGCAGGGTCAGCGCATGGTGCAGGCCGCCGGCCAGCGCCGCCGCCAATGCCGCCACCATCACCACCAGCGGCAGCCAGCGCCGGACGGCGGCGGCTGTCCGGGGTCGGTCGGGTGGGGGGGATGGCTGCGGGCGCTGGGCCATGGGGCGGGGCGGCTTTCATTGGCGGGGCCGGTCATCACAGATGTAACGACCGGGCCATGTCACCGCCAATAAACTTGCCGTGAACGGCGCGTGTGCATCAGCGCCGCCGACGCAACAGGCGGGTGATCTGCTTCTCCACCTCGACGCAGGCGAACAGGGCCACGCCCGCCATGGTCGCGATGCCAAGGTCGGTCAGGTCCATGGGCACACTGGTGAACAGCCGGTTCATCGGCGGCCACCAGGTGAACAGGGCCTGGGCGGCCAGGGTGGCGCCCACCCCCAGCAGCACGGCCGGCGTGCCCAGAATGCCGCGCAGCGTCAGCGACGGCCCGGCCATATAGCGCACGGCGAACAGATAGAAGATCTCCATCGCCACCACCGCGTTGACCACCAGGGTGCGGGCGCCGGCAATGTCATGGCCGCGTGCCAGACCGATCTGGAACACGGCAAAGGTGCCGGCCACGAACAGCATCGACACGAAACAGATCCGCCACAGCAGGAAGCGGCTGATCAGCGCGGCATCGGGGGTTCGCGGCGGCCGGCGCATCGCCGCCGGCTCGGCTGGCTCGAAGGCAAGGGTCAGGCCAAGGCCGACGGCGGTGATCATGTTGATCCACAGGATCTGCACGGCGGCCAGCGGCAGCACCGCCCCGAACAGAATGGCGGCCACGATCGCCATGCCCTCGCCGCCATTGGTGGGCAGGGTCCAGGCGATCACCTTGCGCAGATTGTCATAGACCGTCCGGCCCTCGCGGATCGCCGCCACGATCGAAGCGAAATCGTCATCGGCCAGCACCATCTGTGCCGCCTGCTTGGCGGCCTCCGTGCCCTTGTTGCCCATGGCGACGCCGACATCGGCGCGCTTCAGCGCCGGTGCGTCATTGACGCCGTCGCCGGTCATGGCGACCACGGCGCCCCGCGACTGAAGCGCCTCGACCAGCCGCAGTTTGTGCTCGGGGCTCACCCGGGCGAAGATATGGCGCTCATGGGCCAGCCGGGTGAATTCCTCAGGCGAGGCCGCATCCAGCAGCGCGCCGGTCGCGGCCGGATGATCGCCCACCATGCCCATGTCGCGGCCGATCGCCTCGGCGGTGACCGCATGGTCGCCGGTGATCATCTTGACCGAGATGCCGGCCGCGCGCGCCGCCGCCAGGGCCGCGATCGCCGCCGGGCGTGGCGGGTCGATCATGCCGATCAGACCCAGCAGCGTCAGGCCGTCGGCAACCCGTGCCACATCCGGCATCCGGTGGTCGGCGACCGGTCGGGCGGCGATGGCCAGCACCCGCCTGCCGCGCCGGGCCAGCGCCTCGATGCGATCCTCCCACCGCAGCCGGTCGTTCTCGTCGGCCACGCACATGGCGATCAGCACCTCGGGCGCGCCCTTCACGCACAGCAGCGCCGGCGCCTCGGGGTTGCCGGCGCTGCTGTGCAGCGTGGCCATCCAGCGGTGGCGGCTGTCGAAGGGGATCAGCCCGATCCGCGGCCAGGCCGCCCGGGCCTGATCCTGATCGACACCGGCCTTGGCCGCGAACCGCACCAGGGCCGCCTCCATCGGGTCGCCCTCAACCGTCCAGCGGCCATCGGGGGCGACGTGCAGGGTGGCGTCGTTGCACAGCAGGCCGGCCCGGGCGATGGCCGCCAGCTCTGATGCAGAGCTGGCGGGCAGCGTCGCCGCCAATCCCTCCGCCCCGTCAACGCCCTCCGCCCCGTCAACCCTCTCCGCCCGCTCAATCCCATCCCGCAAGGCCTCGCCATCGGCGCCGGCCAGGGTGATGGCGCCGTCCGGGCCATAGCCATTGCCGGCCACCGCCAGTGCCACATCCGGCAGCACACAGTCGCGGACCGTCATCTCGTTGGCGGTGAGGGTGCCGGTCTTGTCGGAGCAGATCACCCCGATCGCCCCCAGCGTCTCCACCGCCGGCAACCGGCGGACGATCGCGCTGCGGCGTGCCATGCGCTGAACGCCGATCGCGAGCGTGATGGTCATCACCGCCGGCAGCCCTTCGGGGATCGCCGAGACCGCAAGCCCGACCACGGCCATGAACGCCTCGTCGAAGGCATAGCCGCGCAGACCCACCGCCACCGCGAACACCACGGCGGACAATGCCAGGATCATCGCCGACAGCCGCCGTCCGAAGGACGCCATCTGGCGGACCAGCGGGGTTTCCAGGGTTTCCACCGCATCGATCATCCGGCCGATGCGGCCAAGCTCGGTGGCGCTGCCGGTCGCGACCACCAGACCGCGTGCCTGGCCGGCGGTGGTCATGGTGCCGGAATAGGCCATGCAGATCCGGTCGGCCAGGGCCGCGTCGGCCGGGGTGGGGCGGGTCGACTTTGCCACCGGCACCGACTCGCCGGTCAACGCGCTTTCGTCGACATGCAGGCCCGATGCCTCGATCAGCCGCAGATCGGCCGGCACCCGGTCACCGGCCTCGATCAGCACGATGTCGCCGGGCACCAGGGCGGCGGCATCGACCGTGGTGCGCCCGCCATCGCGCAGCACCGCCGCGCGCGGCGCGATCATGTCGCGGATCGCCGCCAGTGCCTTCTCGGCCCGGCCTTCCTGCACGAAGCCGATCGCGGCATTGATCAGCACCACGCCCAGGATCACCGCGGCATCGACCATATGCCCCAGCGCCAGGGTGATCGCGGCGGCAACCAGCAGCACATGGATCAGAACATCGCGGAACTGGCCGGCGATGCGGGCCGCCAGGCTGCGCCCGCGCGCCGCGTCAAGCGCGTTGGGGCCATAGGCATCGAGCCGGGTCGCGGCCTCGGCGACGCTGAGCCCGCCGGGGCCGGTACCCAGCGCCGACAGGGCGGCATCCGCCGTGGTGGCATGCCACGCGGTCATCGCATCCTGCGGCGCGGTCGGGGACGTGGGGGCGGGACGCTGATCGGTCATGATGTCGGGCCATCCTTGTCGAACCGGACGATGCTGGGAGGCAACCATTGCAGATCGCAACCATAGCATGATGCAGCGCAGCATCGTCCGCTTTGATCCAGAACAAATGCCATCTGCGGCCCCGCGCTTGCGGTTGCGGGTCCCGATCGCAAGCCCTGCGATCTGGCGTTGGCGCGGCATGATCGACGAGGGCCGTCAGGCCCGGCGGCGCGCGGGGAGTCTGGCGCGGGGCCGGCTCACCTCTTCCACTAAAATATGACCACGATGATATGAAATAATTAGTAGCACATGGTCTCATGTTGTATGAATTGCGACGCTGTTCGCGTCGGGCGTCAGTGCCGCACCCATGTCCACCGAGGCTATTCATGCGTGTCCTTCGTATCGCCGCCGTGGTTGCCCTCGCCGCGGCCAGCGCGGCCTGCGCGTCGATCACTGCTGGCTCAACCCAGTCAATCGCTGTTCAAACCAGCCCTGAAGCGGGCGCGCAGTGTGAGTTGCGCAATGACAAAGGTGCCTGGACCATTCCGTCCACACCAGGCAGCACCTCGATCAGCAAGTCCTATGACGACATGACCATCGTGTGCAGCACGCCCACGGGGTGGAACGGGAGCACCAGCATCCGGTCGGAAACCGCTGGCGCCGCCTTTGGCAACATCATTGCCGGCGGCTTGATTGGCGCGGCTGTGGATATGAGTTCGGGTGCCGCCTATCTGTATCCTTCATCGGCGATCGTGATGATGACCCGGCAGCCAGAGCCGAAGGCGGACACACCCGCGCCAGAGCCGAAGGCGGATACATCGGCGCCAGAGCCGAAGGCGGATACACCCGCGGCCGTCCCGGTGCTGGGCATGACGCTCGTGGATGATGCACCGGCCAAACCTGCCACGGAAATCCCGGTCAGCCTGTTGCCCACGGCCGGGCAGGCTCGGGCAGCCGAAGCTGCCCGTGGTGATGCCCGGATCCTGGCCGAGCGTCTGTCTGAACTCGACGACCTGTACCGGCGCGGCGTAATCGATGCCGAATATTTTGCCCGGCGTCGGGTCATGCTTCTGGAGCAGCGCTGAACCTGGCGTGGTGTCGGTACCGGCAGGCACGCCGTCGCCTTGATTGTCTGGCGGCAATACGATCGGCTGCCGCTTGCGATTGACACTGGGGGGGCGTGCCCGTATAAGCCCGTGGTTATTCGGGTTTCGCCGGCAGGCGCGGCCCGCCCGGCTTGTTGATGATGCCGGGAACGGGGCCATCGTGCCGGGCACAGCAGACATGGAGTTTCTATCGTGAAGCGGACTTATCAGCCAAGCAAGCTCGTTCGCAAGCGCCGTCACGGCTTTCGGTCGCGGATGGCGACCGTTGGCGGCCGCAAGGTTCTGACCAACCGCCGCGCGTGTGGCCGCAAGCGCCTCAGCGCCTGATCGGACCGGCTGTGCCGGGTCGTGAATGCGTCGAGGCCAGCCGGTCATGGCGCGGCCGCGATCGTGACTGCATGAGGCCCGACTGCATGAAGGCCGGCCCCGACTGTATGAGGACCGGGCAGTGAAGGCGGGGGTCGACGGGCTGAAGCGGCGCGGCGAGTTTCTGGCCGCCGCACGCAGCGGCATGAAATGGGCGACAGCCGGGGTCGTGGTTCAGGCCCGCCCCTGGACGGCGCCGGAAAGCCAGGCGCACGGTGCCCGCAGGGTTGCCGTGCGGGTGGGTTTCACCGCCAGCCGCAAGGTGGGTAATTCGGTGGCGCGCAACCGCGCCCGCAGGCGCCTGCGCGCCGCTGCCGAGGCCTGTCTGCCCGATGCTCCCCCGGGGCACGACTATGTGCTGATCGCGCGGGTGGCGACGATCGACCGCCCTTATGACCGGCTTGTCGCCGATCTGGCCGAGGCGCTGCGCAAGGCGCCGCGACCAAGGCCGGCGCGATCGAAGCCACGCTCTTCGGCCACGGCGCCGGGAGCGCCCGGCGGCGGCACATGACCGGTCGGATCCATCACGCCTCATGCGGCTGCCGGCGGCCCGACGGGATGGCTGTCCCTGACGACGCGATCCTGGGCGGCGCTGTCTGTGATGTGGAAGGCGGCGCCCCGGCTCAGGGCAGGACGCCCCGGCGGGGCATGATCACCCGCGGCATCGCCGGGGCCATGATCGTGCTCGTCCGGGGCTATCAGCTTGTCATCTCTCCCTATCTGCCGCCGCGATGCCGGCATCTGCCGACCTGTTCGGCCTATGCGATCGAGGCGGTGCAGCTTCATGGACCCGTACATGGCGCCTGGCTGGCGCTCCGGCGGGTGCTGAGGTGTCATCCGTGGGGGACGTCGGGTTTCGATCCGGTGCCGCCCCGTCCCGGACCCGGTGCTGCTTCAGGCGCCGGCAAATCAGGTGAGGCCGATGCCTGAACAGCGCAACCTGATGATCGCGATGGTCCTGATGATCGCGATCCTCTTCGGTTACTACCTCCTCGTCCCGCAGCCCCAGCGGCCCCAGCAGCCGGCCGAGATCGTGTCGACCGAAGCAGGCCAGACTGCATCGGGCCAGACTGCGCCCGGTCAGGCCGGCATCCCGGCCGCACCCGGCTCCGGCCCGGCCGCGCAGGCACCGCTCGACCGCGCCGCGGCGCTGGCGCGCGATCCGCGGGTGCGGATCGATGCGCCGCGTATCTCGGGCTCGATCAGCCTGCAAGGCGGGCGGATCGACGATGTGGCGCTGGTCGATTATCACGAGACCGTCGATAACAGCTCGCCGCGCATCGAACTGCTGTCGCCGCTGGGGTCGAACGCCGCCTATTACACGCAGACCGGCTGGGTCGCATCGGATGACAGCGTGCCGCTGCCCGGTCCCGACACCCGCTGGACCGCCGACAACGAGGTGCTGACCCCTGACCGGCCGGTGACCCTGACCTGGGACAACGGCCAGGGCCAGACCTTCGAACGCGTGATCGCGATCGACGCCAATTACATGTTCACCGTGACCGACCGGGTGGTGAACAGCGGTGACGCGGCGCTGACGCTCTATCCCTATTCGCTGGTCTCGCGGTCGGGCACGCCCCAGACCCTGGGCTTCTATATCCTGCACGAAGGCCCGCTGGGCGTGCTCAACGGCACCCTGCAGGAATATGACTACGACGATCTGGCCGAACGTCAGGGGCCGATTTCGGCACCGTCGACCGGTGGCTGGTTCGGCATCACCGACAAATACTGGCTGGCCGCGGTCATTCCCGATACGTCGGACACGGTGACGGCGCGCTTTGGCCACACCGTCGTCGGCGGCACGTCCAAATATCAGGTCGATTATCTGGGGTCCGCCCATGAGGTGGCGCCCGGCGGCACCGCCAGCAATGTGTCGCGGGTGTTTGCCGGTGCCAAGGAACTGGACGTTCTGGATGGCTATGGCGACAGCCTGGGCATCGAGAAGTTCGACCTGGCGATCGATTTCGGCTGGTTCTATTTCCTGACCAAGCCGATCTTCATCGTGCTGCTGTGGATTGAAGGCATCGTCGGCAATCTGGGCGTGTCGATCCTGATCCTGACCCTGCTGACCAAGGCGCTGTTCTTCCCGCTTGCCAACAAGTCCTATGTGGCGATGAGCAAGATGAAGAAGCTTCAGCCCGAGCTGGTGAAGCTGCGCGAGCGTCACAAAGACGACAAGATGCGGCTCAATCAGGAGATGATGGGGCTGTACAAGAAGGAGAAGGTCAATCCGGCCGCCGGCTGCCTGCCGATCCTGGTTCAGATCCCGGTCTTCTTTGCCCTGTACAAGGTGCTGTTCGTCACCATCGAGATGCGGCACAAGCCGTTCTTCGGCTGGATCCACGATCTGTCGGCGCCGGATCCGATGTACATCACCAACCTGTTCGGCATGCTGCCCTATACCCCGCCGCACTTCCTGGCGATCGGTATCTGGCCGGTGCTGATGGCCATCACCATGTTCCTGCAGCAGAAGCTGAACCCGGCTCCGGCCGATCCGATGCAGGCCAAGGTGATGATGTTCCTGCCGGTTATGTTCCTGTTCCTGTTCGCGGGCTTCCCCGCCGGACTGGTGGTGTACTGGACCTGGAACAACCTGCTCTCGATCGGCCAGCAGTGGCTGATCATGCGCCGGATGGGCGTGAAGGTCTGATCAACTGAATGAAGGTGTCCTGCGGATGATCGCCGAACACGACGACGGGCAGCGGGATGGCGACCCTGAGCGGACCCTTGCCGAGACCACCCAGACCCCGGCCGCATCTGCGGCCGGGGTTCCGGTTTCTGATGATGCCGCCCCGGCCGACGCGGTCCCGGCCGCCTCCGCCGCCTCCGCCGGCACCGTCGATACGGATGGTGTGGATGAAGGCGGTGCCGATACCGCCGACGACGATCTCGACCCCGGTCTGGTCAAGGCCGGGCGCAGCCTGCTGCTGGGGCCGGTGAGCTTTGTGATGGGCGTGGCCCGCCTGACCGATATCCCCGACCCGGACCTGCCCGAGATCGCCTTCGCCGGCCGGTCGAATGTCGGCAAGTCCAGCCTGATCAACGGCCTGACCGAGCGTGGCAATCTGGCGCGGGTGTCGAATACGCCGGGGCGCACTCAGCAGTTGAACTTCTTCCGCTTCGGCGATGCCATGCTGATGGTCGACATGCCCGGCTATGGCTATGCCGAGGCGCCCAAGGCGATCGTGAAGACCTGGCAGAAGATGGTATTCCGCTATCTGCGCGGCCGCAGCACGCTTGCCCGGGTCTATGTGCTGATCGATGCCCGCCACGGCGTGAAAGACAATGACCGCGAGGTCTTCAAGCTTCTCGACGATGCGGCGGTCAGTTATCAGGTGGTGATGACCAAGGCCGACAAGGAAAAGGCCGCGGTGCTGGCCCGGCGCCTGAAGGCGACGGAAGACGAGCTGCGCCGCCATGTCGCCGCTTACCCTAAGGTGATCGTGACCAGCAGCCGCAAGGGTCGGGGGCTTGAGGCGCTGCGCGCGGCGATCGCCCAGTTGCTGATCGAGAACCGGGGCGGCGCCTGACGCCGCCATCTGCGGCCACCACCTGCCGCTTGCAACCGCGCCTCACTCTTTCATGATGTCCAGGCATGATGTCCGGGACGCCCACGACATCGCCCGCCTTCAGGGGAGCTGCCCGATGACCACGCCCAAGACGCCCAATTCGATTTCCGACACGAAGCACTGGCTGCGCACCGCGGCGACCATCTCGGATGCGCTGCCCTATCTGCGCCGCCATTCCGGCAGCACCTTCGTGATCAAATATGGCGGCCACGCCATGGGCGATGCGTCGCTGGCCGAGACCTTCGCGCGCGACATCGTGCTGCTGAAGCAGGTGGGCATCAATCCGGTGGTGGTTCATGGCGGCGGTCCGCAGATCGGTCAGATGCTGGAGCGGCTGAAAATCGCCTCCAGCTTCATCGACGGCCTGCGCGTCACCGACAAGGCCACGGTCGAGGTGGTGGAAATGGTGCTGGCCGGGTCGATCAACAAGCAGATCGTGGGCGCGATCAACGCCGCCGGCGGCACCGCCATCGGCATCTGCGGCAAGGACGGCAATCTGATCCGGGCCGAAAAGCTGCGCCGCACCAAGCGCGACCCCGACAGCAATATCGAGCGGATCCTGGATCTGGGCTTCGTGGGTGAGCCGACCGAGATCAACGACAAGGTCATCACCACCATCGCCCAGTCCGATATGATCCCGGTGATCGCACCGGTGGGCGTGGGGCCGAAAGGCGAGACCTTCAACATCAATGCCGACACGGCGGCCGGCGCCATCGCCGCCGCCGTCCAGGCCCGCCGGCTGCTGATGCTGACCGATGTGCCGGGCGTGCTGGACAAGGAAGGCAATCTGATCGCCGATATGAGCGTCGCGGAAGCCCGCCGCTATATGGCCGACGGCACCATCACCGGCGGCATGATCCCCAAGGTCGAGACCTGCATCCAGGCGGTGGAAGGTTCCACCGAGGCGGCGGTGATCCTGGACGGTCGGGTGGCGCATGGCATGATGCTGGAAACCTTCACCCATCGCGGCATCGGCACCCTGATCCACGCCTGACCGGCATGGCCTGACCGGCATGGGGCTTCAGACAGACAAGGGGCACCAGTGCGCGTCACTGGTGCCCCTTGTCGTCGGATGACTCTTGTGGTCAGGTGGCCTTCACGTCCTTCAGGAAGTCGTCGACTGCCGAGCGCAGCGCGGTCGACTGGTTCGCCAGGGTGGAGACGGCGGTGCCCAGTTGACCGGCGACCTCGCGGCTGGCGGTTGAGCCGTCGCGGATACCGGCCATCAGCTCCGACACCCGGCGGTTGCCGGTGGCGGCCTGCTGAATGCTGCGGGCGATCTGGCGGCCGATATCGTCGGTGGCGGTGGCGGTCTGGTTGGCCAGGTTCTTCACCTCGCCCGCGACGACCGCGAAGCCGCGCCCGGCCTCGCCCGCGCGTGCCGCCTCGATCGTGGCGTTCAGCGCCAGAAGATTGGTCTGCTTGGCGATGTTGTTGATCAGCGTCACGACCTCGTCGATCCGGCCGGCCGCCTCGGACAGCGTCTGGACGACGCCATCGGTGCGGCGGGCGTCGTCGACGGCGCGGCCGGCCATCTTGGCCGACTGGGCCACCTGCGAGCCGACTTCGGCCACCGATGCCGCCAGTTCCTCGGTGGCGCTGGCCACGGTCTGCACGTTCTCGGCGGTTTCCTCGGCGAGGCCCGCGGCATTGGACGAGCCCTGCACCGAGGTTTCGGCCATGGTCGCGATCCGTGATGCCGCCTGGCCGACATCGTCGCCGGAACGGCCGAGGTTCTGCACCACCTGGCCCATACGGGCATCGAAGGTGGCGGCAAGCGCCGCCATGGCCCGCTGCTTGCTTTCCTGTGCGGCCTGATCATAGGTCTCAAGCAGGGCTTCAAGATCCAGCCAGGCAACTTTGCCCAGCGCCCGGCGATAGGCGTCGGCATCGCCACTGCGACGGTTGTGCCCGAACAGGCCGCCCCTGCCGCCGTTTGACGCCGCCAGGTCGTCCAGAATGGCACCGCTGACCGTGGAATGGCAGATGGCGACGGCATAGCCCGGCACGCCGTGATCATAGAAGGCCTGGGCCAGCGCCCGGGCCGATGCCGCGAAACCATCATCGAGCCGGCCGCTGGCAACCCGGATCCAGTGGCTGAGGCGCACGCTGTGGACCTGCGGGTCCATCAGCGCGCGCTGAATTTCGGGCCAGCCGGCGAAGCGCTTGTGCAGCGCGTCGAGCAGGGCCGGCAGACGGCGCTCGATCTCGCTGCGCCGCGCGCTCAGCAGGCGCAGGTCGTCATCCGTGACATCGAAGGCGGTGCACCGGCGACGCTGGTCGGCATCAAGGCTCTGGATGGTCATGTCAGTCGCAGTCCTGCCAGAAGACGAGAAAAGGAATCGTTGCGTGGATGGGGGGCGGTGGGGAGATACGATTGCCCTGGATCTACCGTTCATGAGCGGGCTGTCGGGCAACGTGTATCACCGTTGCAACTGATATAGAGCTTATCGGATAAGAGTCTCGAATTGGTAAATGCTCGAAAAATTATTTTGAGAAGATTTAGTGTAAGCAAGATTATATACAGATGCGCGAATGTCTTTGCTTGCTATTCGTCAGGCGGGCGGCTGATCGTGGAAATCTGCAATATCAACAGAGGGGCGGCCAAACAAATATCCCTGTCCGTACTGAACGCCATTCGACCGCAGAAAATTCGCAGTGGCCTCGTTTTCAATCATCTCGCCGACAGTAATAATGCCAAGACCATTGCAAAGTTGGATGATCGCTCGCAAGAACTTGCGGTCGTCGTCGGTCTTAAGGGCATTGCGGACATAGGAACCGTCGATCTTCACCAGATCGACCTTCAGCGCCCGCAGATATTGAAAAGAGGCGGAGCCGGAGCCGAAATCGTCCAGGCAGACCTTGTGGCCGGCCTTGCGCAGATCCTGAAGGAAGGCATTTGCCCGGGCCAGATCGTCGATCCGCGCGGTTTCCGTCACCTCGAACATCAGCCGGTCGCGCATCGGCCCCAGCGAGGCGAGCAGCTTGTTGAAGCCGACGATGAAGCTCTCGCTTTCGATCGACCGTGCCGACAGGTTCACGGCCAGCCTGAGGACGGTGCCGCGCTGCTCTGCACGCTTGATCTTGTCGATCACCATCCGGCAGATCGCGAGATCGAATTCCTCGATGAAACCGGCCTGCTCGGCGAAGGTGATCACCTCGAACGGGCTTTCATCCGCCCGTTTCAGCCGCAGCAGCGCCTCGTAATGTTCGACCTGGCGCGAGCCCAGATCGACGATCGGCTGCAAGGCGACGCGGAAATCCCGCCGGCGGATGATGCCGCGATACTCGGCGATCCGCTTGGCGGTGTCGTCGACCATCTCGTTGTGCTGGCGCCGCAGGCTGTTGATCCGGCCCGACAGCTTGCGGTCCTTCAACTGGTCGGCCACGAACGAGATCGCGCGGGCGACGTCGGTGGAGCCAAGCTCGGCGCCATCCAGCGGCATGGTCGCCATCCGGAACCCCAAGACATCGCCCTTGGGGTCGACCGACCGCGCCAGCCGGCCGACCTGATCGCGCAGCTTGGCGATATCGGTGTCGGCGCCATGGATGACGCTGTAGGTGTCCTGGTCCAGTCGGGCGGCGCTGTCGCCGACCACGGAATTGGCCCGGAGCAGGCTGGTCAGATTGGCCATGAATTCATCGGTCAGCGACCGGTCGAGCTGCTGGCGCAGCAGGCCGAAGCGTTCCAGATGCAGCAGGGTCATCTCATAGGCAGCGCCGATGTCATGGGCTTCCTGCTGGCGGTGCTTGGCGATCTGGGCGAACGACCGGGCACTGATCAGCCCGGTCTCGACGTCGCGCGCTTCCGTCGCCACATCGGTGGCGACCATGTATTTGGGCAGCGACAGGGCCAGAAAATAATGCCCGCCCAGATCGGGCAGGCGATACCCGCTGACGATGGCGCGGCGGGTGACGGTGGCCAGCGGGTTCATCAGCCGCACCATCACCGCTTCGAACCGGCCGGCGACGCCGGGCCGGTCCAGAACCGCGGTGATCATCCGGCGGTCGTCTTCCGCCACCAGCTCGTCCAGGGACAGGCCGATCAGACGGTCCTGCTCCCGTCCCAGAAGCCCGGTGGTGGCGCCCGCCACGAAGGAGATGATCCGGTTCTCGTCCAGCTCCATCAGGATGTCGGCAGCCGTGAAGGCCAGCGCGACGAAGCGGTCGCGTTCCTGCTTCAGGCTGCGCATCGGTTCTGGAGTTGTGGCGGTCTGGCGGGACATCTGACCCTTGTCTTGAAAGCATCGTCCCCGATCTTCCATCAGGAACGCTGCCAAGTATATCGCCAAGCTATGTCAAGGAAGGCTTAACGTCACCGCGATCATCCATGCTGCCGCGATGATACACTGCGAGCCTGCCACAGCGAGAAGGCATTGCCCATGACCCATACCCCATCCGCCCCACCTGCGAACAGCCTTATCGGTCCGGTGGCACTGAAGCCCGGCCTGGACTGGTCGGCGCTGGATCATGTCGACACCTGGGTGTTCGACCTGGACAACACCCTGTATGCGGCCGGATCGCGGCTGTTCGATCAGGTGCACCGGCGGATGACAGCGTTCATCATGACCGCCTTCGATCTGGACCGCGATGCCGCCCTCACTCTGCAACGCGACTATTTCCGCGCCCATGGCTCCACCTTGCGCGGTTTGATGGTGCATCACGGGCTGAACCCGCATGACTATCTGGACTATGTCCACGACATCGACGTCAGCGTGCTGGAGCCGGCACCGGTGGTCGGGGCGGCGATCGACCGGCTGCCTGGCCGCAAGCTGGTGTTCACCGCCGGCTCCACCGCCCATGCCGATCGTATCCTGACCCGGATGGGGCTGGCCGACCGCTTCGACGGCATCTTCGACATCGTCGCCGCCGATTTCGTGCCCAAGCCCGCGCCGGCGGTCTATGACCTGTTCTGCAAGGTGCATGGTGTCGACGGGGCACGTGCCGTGCTGTTCGAAGACAGTGCCCGCAATCTTGAGCCGGCGGCGGCGCTGGGCATGCGCACGGTGTGGATCAACACCGGCGAGCCGTTCTCGCAACTGGGATCGAAGGGCAGCCATATCGACTGGGTCTCGCCCGATCTGGCATTGTGGCTGGAGGCGTATATGGCGCATCTGGACACGGTCGGGCGCGCGGGCTGAAGACGGCGCGGGGCCGGCGGCACGCCGGCCATGGCCGGCGCCGCCGGGAGCGCTTCGTTGACACCCGTGCGGGGGTGCCTAAACTGCCGTCGACACCACCACAGCCCCCGTGCCGCCGCCGCCGAAGGACATGACATGACCGCCACCACCACCGCGCCCGCCATTGCCGATCTGGCATCCGTGATCGATGCCGCCTGGGAAAGCCGTGCGGAGATCGGCATTTCGACCACCGGCGAGATCCGCGATGCGGTCGATGCGGCGCTGGATGCGCTGGATGGCGGCCGGCTGCGCGTGGCCGAGAAGGCGGCCGATGGCAACTGGGTGGTGCATCAGTGGCTGAAAAAGGCGGTGCTGCTGTCGTTCCGCCTGAACGACATGGCACCGATCGCCGGCGGCCCTGGTGACAATGCGCCCTGGTTCGACAAGGTGCCGTCGAAATTCGAAGGCTGGGACGATGCCCGCTTCCGCGCCGCCGGCTTCCGCGCGGTGCCGAACTGCATCGTGCGGCGCTCGGCCTATATCGCACCGGGCGCGGTGCTGATGCCGAGCTTCGTCAATATCGGCGCCTATGTGGGCGAGGGCACCATGGTCGACACCTGGGCCACCGTGGGCTCGTGCGCGCAGATCGGCCGCAACGTCCATATCTCAGGGGGTGCCGGCATCGGCGGTGTGCTGGAGCCCCTGCAGGCGGGCCCGGTGATCATCGAGGACGGCGCCTTCATCGGCGCGCGGTCGGAGGTGGCGGAAGGCGTGATCGTGGGCGAGGGCGCGGTGCTGTCGATGGGCGTGTTCCTGGGCGCCTCGACCAAGATCGTCGATCGCGAGACCGGCGCTGTTCATATCGGCCGGGTGCCGCCCTTCGCGGTGGTGGTGCCGGGTGCCCTGCCGGGCCGGCCGCTGCCCGACGGCACCCCCGGCCCCAGCCTGTACTGCGCGGTGATCGTCAAGACCGTCGATGCCCGCACCCGCGCCAAGACCGGCATCAACGAATTGCTGCGGACCTGAACGCCTGCGCCGGCGGGCAGCCGGATCGGCCGCCCGCCGCTTTGACCACCGTCAGTCACGACCGACCGGACCCGATCCCATGCCCGTCATCGACACCGTCGCGCTCGCCCGCGACCTGATCCGCCGCCCCAGCGTCACTCCGGCCGATGCCGGGGCGCTGGACGTGTTGCAGGCGGCCCTTGAGGGGCTGGGCTTCACCTGCCACCGGCTGCCGTTCCAGCAGCCGGGCTGGGATCCGGTCGACAATCTGTATGCGGCGATCGGCGATCGCGGGCCCGGCCTGCCGGTGCTGGGCTATGCCGGCCATACCGATGTGGTGCCGGTCGGAGATGCCGGGTCGTGGACGGTCGATCCGTTCGGCGGCGACATCATCGATGGCCAGTTGTGGGGCCGGGGCGCCGTCGACATGAAGGGCTCGATCGCGGCCTTCGTGGCGGCGGTGTCGCGCTATCTGGATCAGGGCGGCCGGCCGCGGCTGGCGATGGTGATCACCGGCGACGAGGAACGCGACGCCATCAACGGCACGGTCAAGATGCTCGATTGGATGCGGGCGCGGGCCGAGCCGATGGACCATTGCCTGGTGGGCGAGCCGACCAACCCGACCCGGCTGGGCGAGATGATCAAGATCGGCCGGCGCGGCAGCGTGACCGGGTTCCTGACCGTCTATGGCGCCCAGGGCCATGTCGCCTATCCGCATCTGGCCGACAATCCGGTGCCGCGGCTGCTGCGCATGCTGTCGTCGGTGGTCGAACACGAACTCGACCAGGGCACGCCCTATTTCCAGCCATCGAGCCTTCAGGTCACCACCATCGACATCGGCAATCCGGCAACCAATGTCATTCCCGGCATCGCCAGGGCCGCGTTCAACGTGCGCTTCAACGACCTGCACAGCCCTGCCAGCATCGAGCGCTGGATCAGGGGTGCCTTCGACGCGGTCGGCGGCAAATACGATCTGGACTACCGCGTCACCGGCGACGCCTTTCTGACCGAGCCGGGTCCGTTCTCCACCCTGGTTGCCGGCGCGGTTGCGGCCGAATGCGGTGTCACGCCCGAACTGTCGACCACCGGTGGCACATCGGATGCCCGCTTCATCAAGGATTACTGCCCGGTCTGCGAATTCGGCCTGATCGGCCAGACCATGCACAAGGTGGATGAACGGGTGGGGGTGGACGTGCTGACCGCGCTGTCGCGGATTTACGAGCGGGTGATTGCCGATTATATGGCCAACCCGCCGGCGATGCGCCCGGACGATATGGCGGTGGCCGCAACCACCAGGGCCGCCACGTGAGTGCCGGCGGCGGATATCTGATCCGCGGCCTGATCGCGGGGGCGCGACTCGCCTGTTTCGACCGGCGGGCCATGGCCCTGTTGCCCGGTGACGTCACCGGGTTCTGGCGATCGTTCTGGGCGCTGCCGCTGGCGCTGCCCGGCTATCTGCTGCTGTATTCCCTGCCCAATCCGGCCGGCATCGAAGACCCGGTGCCGGGCGATGCCGCGACCGCCGATGTCATCGCCACCGTCGCCAGCACCAGCGACGGGCTGGGGGTGTATGGCGATATCCTGCTGGACATGATCGCCTGGGCGAGCTTCCCGCTGCTGCTGCTGATCATGGCCCGGCGCACCGGCGTCGCCCGTGGCTTCGTCACCTATGTGCCCGCGCGCAACTGGCTGTCGCTGGTTCAGGTCTATCTGATGGTGGGCGTGATCGCCCTGGCGGCGGCAAGCCCGCCGGCCCTGGCGGGGCTGGTGACCACGCTGGCCCTGGCGGCGCTGATCGCCATGGAATGGTTCATGACCCGGCTGACACTGGGCCTGTCATCGGCGGTGGTGACCCTGATCGTGCTGCTGTCGATCTTCTGGCCGATTGTGCTGGCGCGGCTGGTTTGAGATGCTGCTTCTGTTCCACCGGGGCGGGAGATACGATCAATGCGGAAGCGACGCGACAGTCGCCACAAGATCATGCGTGAGCCCTCCAACGGTGCGTTGAGACGCTGGAGGCGACATGCCGGCTGATTTTTCGATCGAGACCGAGTGGTTCGAGAGTGATGTCGGGCCTGCGGAGGATCGGGCGACCGCCGCGTGGCTGACGATCCGCTGCGGGGATCAGATCGCCGCCGACGTGCAGCGTCAGGGCGAGGATCGCGTCGAGCATGCGGTTCCGGTATCGGCCTATCCGCTGGCTCTGTGGTTTGCCGCCAACTGGTGGCGATTGCGATTTGAAGGCGCCGCCGCCGATCCACACGGCCTGTCATGGCGTCTGGCGCATGAAATGCCGGCCGCTGGTCATGGCTTTGTCTGGCCCCGGGGCCGGATCGTTTCCGACGGCGATATGCTCGGGGTCTCGGCCCGCCCGTCCGGCGGCTTTGAACATGGGATCCGGTATCTGTCGGACATCAATGTCCGGGTTCCAGCGGCGGCTTTTGAAATGACTTTTGAAATGGCTGTCGATCAGTCGACCAGACCGGCGCTCCACGGTTCGCTCAGCGCCGCCCGCACGGCGTCGAAGCCCTGGTCCAGGCTGGCTGCGAAGCCCGGTAAGGCACCGCGCTCCGTCATCATGGCCTGAAAGCGTGCATGAGGTCGGCCGCTTGCGCGAGAGCCGGCGCGCGGTCCCGGATGAAGCCGTGTTCCCGCTCCGGCAGCGTATCGGGATCGGCCAGCAGCAGTCCGGTGGGGCGATCTTGTTTGACTCCCGGATCGCGTTTGCTTCGGCTATACGGCCGGGCTGGCGAGGCCGGGCTGGCGAGGCCGGGCTGGCGAGGCCGGGCTGGCGAGGCCGGGCTGGCGAGGAAGGACTCGCTCACGCTACGATGGTGAACTCCAGGCGTCCGGTGTCGACGCTGTGCGGGCCCCATCGACAGTGAGATCGCCTTCCCATGAACCTTGCCCGCCTCACGATTGTTGCCGCCACGCTCGCTCTGACCCTCACCGCCACGCAACGCCAGGTGTCCGCGGGAGCTGTCTTCGCGGCCAAGGAGAACACCCTCAACGGCACCTGTCACAGCTCCAAAACCACGATCATTCACAAGAACAATGTCAGTGCCGCCAATGCGGGCTGTAGTCAGCTGTTACTCAGCTTTGTCAACAATTTGGGAGATAATCCCATCAACGCCTATGTCGTGGGCTTGGATTCGAACAACAGAGTTGGTAATTGCTCACCCTACCCATCGGGCAGGGAAGGCGGTGGCTTGGGTTGGGTAACCGGATTGGCCTACCAGATGTAGATT
>NZ_BMDZ01000068.1 GCF_014636235.1 Tistrella bauzanensis | reverse complement strand
GTGGAAGCCTGTTGAATCACGCCAAACTATCGTGCGCCAGAGATTCCGATCACCGCGTTAACCTGAACTCGTTGCCCTGGTGCCAGCCCCAGGGCTGATGGCCGGGGCGTCGACGGCCCTGGCCCGGAACGCCACGGCTCACCGCCCGCCTGTGGCGTGACAGTTGCGCACCGGACCCGGCCGGAGTATGACCGATGACGTATGTGGCCGAACGGGGGATACACCGGCCTGCCGCAGCCAGGACCTGATCACGTCTCCCGACCGGCACGCAATGGCCGATGCCCGCGGACAGCGCTGTTCGCGGATCACCTCCGGACGCCAAGGGTTGCCCCGACGAGGAACGCGCATGCTGGACCATCTCCGCCGCTGGTATCGTCTCCGCTATACGGGTTCGCTTGTGGCGGTGCTGGCCGCCGCGTTCATGGTGTCGACCTGGGCCGCCGCTCATCCGGCGGTGGCCGCACGGCAATGGCCAAGCGCCGTTATCCAGGCGCAGGCGCTGCCCCAGCAGCCGCTGGAGCCGCTGGCGATCCGCCCGGCCGATGGCGGCAAGGTGCGGATGTTCCAGGTCGAGGTCGCCCGCACCAGCGAGGCCCGGTCGATGGGGCTGATGTTCCGGTCGGAACTCGATGCCGACCACGGCATGCTGTTCATCTTCGCCGAGGGCACCAGCCCCACCATGTGGATGCGCAACACCTATGTGCCGCTCGACATGCTGTTTCTGGATGCGCAGGGCGTGGTGGTGGATGTGGCGGCCGACACCACGCCGCTCAGCGACACGCCGATCGCCTCCAAGACCCCGGCGCGCGCGGTTCTGGAACTCAATGCCGGGACGGCCCGCCTGCTTGGCATCCGGCCCGGCGATCTCGTGGTTCATGCGGATTTTCCCGTCGACTGAGCCGGTGGATATCGGGCGGCGGCGGGCATCCGGCTGCAATGGTGTTGAGGCGCGCGCGCATGATCTTCGATTTCGACCAGCTCCGCTCCTATACGCTGGGCGACCGTGTGCTGGAAGACGAGGTGTTCGGCCTGTTCGAAGACGGCGCGCGGGGCTATCTCGATACGCTGGCAGCCGAGATGGCCACGGGCGGCCCCGCCTGGCGCCGCGCCGCCCATGGCTTCAAGGGATCGGCCGCCAATCTGGGGGCTGCCGCACTGGCGGCAGAACTGGCCGCGGCGGAAGCGCTGGACATGGCGGCGCCTGAGGCGCGGGCACAGGCATTGCACCGGATCGCGCATATGTTCGAGCATAGCTGTGCGGTGTTCCGGTCCCGGCCATGAGGTGCCGCGGTCCGTGCGGTGGCGTCGTCGGTGCCCCGGCGAATTTGGGCGATCATGTGACGTCAGGGCGGCTTACCCTGCCGGCGTTTTCGTCTTATATCTGCAGGGGCGCGTCGCGCAGTCACCGCCACCACCACCACCGTCAACACCATCATTGCCTCAGCCCGCATCGCCGCGGGCCTGGTGTCAATCGATCAAGGAAGACCCTGCCATGCCGCCGCCGATGCCGGCCGGTGCCCGGCGTTACCTGGTAACGCTTGCCGAAGCTGCGACCGATCGCTCGCCACCGCCGAAAAGCGGCCTTGCCGCCGCCTCCGCCCTGACCGCCCGCCGGGCGCAGGGTCTGCGCGCCGAGGCCGAGCGCCTCGGCATGACCGAGCATCTGATCTGGATCGGCCCGCCGACCGCCTTCGGCATGGTCGCGGTCGCCTGCACGGCCGAACTGGCCGACGCTTTACGATTGAGCAGCCTGGTCTCGCGGATCGAGGCTCAGGCGGACTGACGGGCTCAGGCGGGTTGGCAGGCTCAGGCGGGTTGGCAGGCTCAGGCGGATAGATCTGGCCGGGCGGCGGCCTGTTCGTGCCAGTGACGGAGCGGCAGAACCTGCCCGTCCTGGCGCACCAGCCGCAGGGCCGCGCGGTCCAGATCGGCGATCACCCAGCCCGGCTGGTCCAACCCGCCCAGCCGCACCACGCCATCATCGGGCAGGCCGCGGTCGGGCGGGGCGAAGATGCCGGCGGCGCCGTGGTTGACATCCACCGCCTCCGACCAGCCGGCCGTGCCGGTGGTGGGCGACTGGATCACGAAGCACTGGCCTTCCAGCGCCCGGGCCTGTGCCGCCACCCGCACCCGGTGATAGCCGGCGACGGTGTCGGTGCAACTGGGCACCAGGACGATGTCGGCGCCGGCCACCACCATGTCGCGCACCTCCAGCGGAAATTCCGCGTCATAGCAGATGGCGATGCCGATCGTGCCCAGGGTGGTATCGAACACCCGTCGGGCATCGCCCGCGCCGATATGCCAGTGCTCGCGCTCGAACCGGGTCATGATCCGCTTGTCCTGATGGGCATGGCTGCCATCGGGTGCGACCAGCCAGCAGCGGTTCACCGGCCGGGCATGGCCGGGTACGCGCACTGGCAGGCTGCCGGTCAGGATGTGGACATCATGCTGCCGGGCCAGTGCCCGGTGCACCTCCAGCCACGGACCGGCCATGGCGGTGGCGGCGGCGATTTCCGCGGCCAGATCGCCGCTGCGGAAGGCCGGTGACAGAACCGCCGCTTCCATCCCGCCATATTCCGGAAACACCAGCAGCCGCGCGCCATCGGCCACGGCATCGGCCACCGCCGCATCCAGCCGGCCCGCCAATGCCTGCATCGAGGTGTGCCGCACGACCGCCCAATTGGCGGCGGCCACCCGCAACCGGTCGGGACCGGCCGCACCCGCCGTCACCACGCCCGCCGGCCGGGCGATGATGCCGCTCACAGCGCCCGCGCCCAGAACTGCATCGGCTTGGTGGTCTCGATGTCGCAGCCGGTATCGCGCCATGCCATCCGGCCGATCGCGCCCGCGACCGGCGCATAGCCGCGCCGATGCCAGAACCCGTCCAGCGGCACGGCATCCGCCGGCCGGAGCGGATGATTCTGCGGGCGCACCACGCCGCAGAAACAGGCATGGGTAAAGCCGCCCAGCCCGCGGGCATGGGCCTCACGCGCGGCGAAAAAGGCGACACCGATGCCGGTCCCGCGCCATTCCGGCAGCAGCACCGATTCGCCGAAATAGAACAGCCGGTCGATGTCATAGCCGGCCGCCGCCATCGGCCCGGTCAGGCTGGTGGGCTCGTGGCGCATCGGCAGGCCGGTCGCCGCCCCCACCATCCGGCCGCCCGGCCGATCGGTTGCCGCCACCACCACACTGCCGGTGGCGGCGGCATAGGTCGCGAGGTAGCGCCGCTCGTATTCCGCGCTGCCGTCATAGAGATAGGGCCAACCACGGAAGACGGCGATCCGCAGGGCGGCCAGATCGTCGATCCGCTGGACAAGCGCGTCGCCGGTCAGCGTCTCGATGTGGATGTCCTGCGGCAGAGGTGGCGGGGTCGATGGCATGGCGGTACGGGCTCCAGCGGTTTCGATGGCAATGGCCGGACTGTCATGACGGTGACCATTCCCATAGCGATGCCGGCCAGCCCGGTCAACCGACCTGCTGGCAACCGGCCCTGCTGTCAGCTATTAGCCAGCCGCAGCCCGGCGCGCGGCCAGGGCACCGAGACCAGCCGGCCGGAGCCCGACAGGGTGATGAAAGCGGTGCGCAGATCGGCGCCGCTGAAACAGATATTGGTGGTGTAGGGGTCGTCGAACGGCACGAAGTCGATCACCGGCCCCTCGGGCGCATAAACCTCAATGCCGCCGATGCGCAGCGAGGCGACGCAGATATTGCCACAGGCTTCCACCGCCAGACTGTCATAGCGCCGGAACCCGGGTGCCGGGCCCAGCAGGCGTGGGTGTTCCACCTCGGGCCAGGTCGGCGGCGCCAGTTCGCCCGGGCCGGTGATGGTCCAGGCCCACAGCCGGCCCGATGGCGTTTCCGCGGCATAGACCGTGCGGCCGTCGGGTGACAGGCCGATGCCGTTGGGGTTGGCGACCGGATAGGCGGCGGTGCGGATCATCGATCCGTCGGCGCGGGCGTAATACAGCCCGCCATGGTCGATGCGGTCGTGGAAGGTCTTGCCCAGATCGGTGAACCAGAAACCGCCATCGGCATCGAAGACGATGTCATTGGGCCCCCGCAGGCCCCGGCCGTCGACGCTGTCATACAGAACCTCGACCCGGCCGGTGTCGAGATCCACCCGCTCGATCCGCCCGCCCGACCAGTCGCCGGGCGTGCCGGCGGGCTTGGTGAAACCCTTGTCGACCGCCCATTCGAAGCCGCCATTGTTGCAGACATAGAGTTTGCCGTCGGGGCCGAGTGCGGCACCATTGGGGCCGCCGCCGGGGGTGGCGACGGTCAGTTTACGGCCATCGGGCATCACCCGGGTGATGCGGCCGGCGGCGATTTCCACCAGCACGACCGAACCATCCGCCATGGCCACCGGCCCTTCGGGAAAAGCCAGATCGCGGGCGAGTTCGGTGATCGGGGGCATGGACTGCATGGGGCGCGTCTCCTCCGCGCGGTCTTGTCGCGTGTTTTGCAACAGCCTAGCGCGAATACCGGCGCGGCGCCCGCCTGTCCTGGCGCCGGATCGTCCTGCGGAATTGCCTGCGGATGCCCGGCTCTGCCATCATGGCGGTCATGACCGACGATGCCGCCCCATCCACAGATCATGGCCGCCCCCGTCCGGCACCCGCGCCGGTGTTCTGGACCATCGGCCATTCCGACCACAGGATCGACCGCTTCATTGAGCTGCTGCGCGCGGCATCGATCACCGCGGTGGCCGATATCCGTTCCGTGCCCTGGTCGCGCCGCCATCCGCAATTCGGCGCCCGCCCGCTGGCGGCGTCGCTGAAGGCGGCCGGCATCGCCCATGTGGCCCTTGGCGCCGAGCTGGGCGGCCGGCCGCCGGCCGGCGCCGATTCTGACGTGCTGGCCCGGCTGCGGGCAGACGGCATCGCGCGGCTGATGAATGGCGCGCGCCGCCATCGCATCGCGTTGATGTGCGCCGAACGCGATCCGCTGTCCTGTCACCGCTTCCATCTGGTGGCGCCGTTGTTGCGGGCCCGGATGTCGCGGGAGCCGGGGGCGGCTCTGATCCATCTTCTGGCCGATGGCAGCCAGGAACCTGATGCCGACACGCTGACGCGGGCGCGGGCGGCCCTGTCGGCGGCAACCGGCCCTGCACCCGCGATCGGCGATCTGTTCGGCGACTGATCGCCCTGTCGCATCCAATGGGGCTGTTCGGCTATAGATGGACGGGGGAAACACATGATCGGCGCCGGATCCGGCGCCGATCGGGCGGCATGCGGGGCTGTGCATGAACAAGAGCGGGCCTGCCGGGGAAGACACATCCGGCGCGAACAGGTGGCGAGCGTTTGTGCGGTTGCTGTCGGGGTTGTCGCCGGCCTGGTGGCTGATCGGGGCAGGGCTTGCCATCACCACCGGGCTGTGGGCGGCGGGGCGCGCATCGATGCCGGTCGAGGCACGGTTCACCGGCTGGCTGCCGCCCAGCCTGCTGATCTCGTGCTGGGCGATCGCCCTGATGTCGCTGCTGCTGCTGGCCACCACCCGCAGCCGGTCCATCGAGCCGCTGTTCGGCGGACTGGACCGGGCGGTGCGGCTGCATCGGCGGCTGGGGCCGGTGACCATCCTGCTGGTGCTGGTGCATGTGGCGCTCTACATCCCGCAGGAACTGGCGAGCGGCGGATCGGCCGCCAATATTCTGATCCCGTTCTGGTCGTCGCCCGCGGCCACGATGAACGCCCTGATCCTGTATGCCCTGATAATCTGGACGGCGCTGGCCTATAGCCGGCGGCTGCGTTACGAGCGCTGGCTGTCGCTGCATGGCATGCTGGGGCCGATCTTCTTCATCACATCGGGCCACGCGCTGACCCTGGGCCCCACCATCCAGGCGTTCGAGCCGCTGCGTTTCTGGATCTGGGCACTGGTGCTGATCGGGGCCGCAAGCTGGGTCTATCGGGTGCTGCTCTATCGCTGGGCGGCGCCGCGCTATCCTTATGCCGTGCGCGAGGTGGTGCGGGGCTCGGAGGATACGGTCGATCTGGTGCTGCGGCCCAAGGCGCGGCGGATGATCTATGAACCCGGCACCTTCGTGTTCATCAACCGCCCCGGCCGCCGGCGCGGCGAATTGCATCCGTTTTCGGTGACCTCGTCACCGGCGGAGCGTGATCTCAGGCTGTCGGTGCGGATGGTGGGCGATTTCACCCGCGATCTGGCCGCCCTGACACCGGGGGAGCCGATCGAGGTGTTCGGCCCGTTCGGCGGCTTCACGCCCCATCGTTATGGTACCCATCGCCGGCTGATCTGGATCGGCGCCGGCATCGGCATCACGCCGTTCCTGGGCATGCTGCGCTTCGAGACCACCAATGACGATTTCCGGCGGATCTGGCTGTGGTATGTGGTGCGCGATGCCGATCATGCACCCTATGACGCCGAAATCGCCGAGGCGGTGCCGAAAGCGGATTCCTATATCGACTATGAACTATGGCTGACCTCGGAGCGCGGCCGCCTGACCGCGGCCCAGGTGATGGAAGCGGTGTATCCGCTGGAGGGGGTGGCGGTGATGCTGTGCGGCCGGCCGCAATTCGTCCGCGACATGGTCGATCAGTTCATCGCACTCGGCGTGCCGCGCGACCGGATCATCGCTGAGGATTTTCATTTTCACTGAGCCCGCGCCGCGATCTGGATCACCGCGCCCGTGTCGCGACGGGGCGGCTGCGCGCCCGCGCGGCGGCGCCCCGCATCAGCAGCAGCACCACGGCGACGGCGGCGACCACGGCACCGCCGAATCCGATGCCCTCAAGCCCCACCCGACTGATGACCAGCGATGACAATGCGGCCCCCAGGCCCTGGCCGATGAAATTGGTCGAGCCGTTGAGCGCCAGCGCCAGGGTTGCCGCCGCCCCAGCCGCGCCGACCAGCCGCAGCTGCACCACCGGCATCAGGCAGAACAGCGCGGTGCCACCCGCAAGCAGCAGCACGCCCAGCAGCAGGTCCAGCCCCAGCGACGGCGCGGGAGCGGCCAGCATCAGCAGCGAAATCGTGGCCTGGGTTGCGATCATCGCCATGAAGGCGCCGATCACCATGGCCTGCGCATGGCGGCTGCCGGCCATCCGCCCGCCCAGCATCACGCCCAGAAGACTGCCGAGGCCCGAGGCCGACTGAAAGGCACCGATGGCACTGCCGTCATGGCCGGTGATGGCGGTGGTGACCGGACCCACGAAGGCGACGACCGTGAAGATCGCGATGAACGACAGCAAGGTGATCGACAGATTGGCGCGGACCGGCGCCAGGCGGAGCAGGCCCACCGGATTGCGTGCCGGCCCGGCGACGCCAGGCACTCGCGGCAGGACGATGGCGATCGCCACCAGCGCCAGCAGGCTCAAGACCGCCGCAAAGCCGAAGGTCGCCCGCCAGCCGGCCAGGCTGCCGACCACGCTGCCCAGCGGAATGCCGAGGATCAGGGCGATGGTCATGCCCAGCACCACCGCGGCCAGCGCCCGGCCGCGTGCCTCGGGCGGCGCCAGGGTGGCGGCAAGCCCTGAGGCGAGCGGCATGGCGAGGGCGGCGGTCAGGCCGCCGAAGATCCGCGCCATGATCAGCAGCTCATAGCTGGGCGCCAGCGCACAGGCAATACCCGCGACCGTCATTGCGCCAAGGGCCACCGACAGCAGCCGGCGGCGTTCGAACCGCGCGGTCAGCCCGGCCAGAACCGGGGCCGCCAGGGCGAACGTGATGCCATAGACCGTGGCGATATGACCGCCGGCGGCAAGTGGCACCTCCAGATCGACGACCAGGGCTGCCAGCAGCCCGGCATGGACGAAGGTCGCAACCCCGGCGGCGATATTGACCAGGGTCAGCACATAGATTCGCTTGTCCATGGAATGTCTCTCGGTTCGTGCCTCGGCGGGAGGCACTTAAACATGATGATAATCATCATAACGGCCGTGGCCGGGGCCTGCAACGACCTTCCATACCCACATCGGCCCGTTGTGCAACACCGGCCTCATCAGAACACGATCGTCCCGCCAAGAGATATTGCGGCGGGCGCCGCAGGTAGAGAGTATAAGACTGAACGCTCTTGCTCTCATGCGTTGTGGAAGGAATGTGACCTCCGGTGTCCGGGTCTGCCCGCGTCTTGCTTTTGCCGGCCGGCCTGCTGGTCGTCAGCCTGTTGGCGGCCCTGGGTGCCGCGATGTGGTTCGCTGACCGCAACGACGAGCATGTGGCCGAGCGGTTCGACGCGGTGACCCAAACCGTGACCATGAGCCTGAACGAGCGTCTGCGGCTTTACGATTACGGGCTGCGGGGTCTGCGCGGAGCCATTGCCGTGGCCGGACCGGAGGTCAGCCGCGCCAGCTTCGAACGCTATGCCGCCACGCGCGATATTCCGGCCGAGTTCCCGGGCGTGCTGGGATTCGGCTTCATCCGCCGGGTGCTCCCCGATGAGATGGGCGTTTTCATCGATACGGCGCGGGCCGAGGGGCGGCCTGATTTCCGGGTGGCGCAGCTGCTTCCCCATGATGGCGAGCGGTTCGTCATCCAATACATCGAGCCTCTGGCCGGCAATGCCACGGCGATCGGCCTCGACATCGCTTCCGAGAACCGGCGCCGGCAGACGGCATTGACCGCCATGGAGACCGGCAAGGCGACGCTCACCCCGCCGATCACCCTGTTGCAGCAGGGCGGCATGGTGCCGGGCTTCCTGCTGTTGCTGCCGGTCTATCAACCGGGCATGGCGACCGCAACACCCGATCAGCGCCGGCAGGCAGCGATCGGCTGGGCTTATGCGCCGCTGATGATCGATGCGGTTCTGGCCGATCTGGCCAGAGTGGACCCGGACATCGCCTTCAGCATCCGCGACATGACCGGCGATGCCGACCTGCCCCCCTTCGTGACCACGGTGGGTTTCCTCGCCGCCGATGGCGATGTGGACATGTCGCCGCGGGTACGGCGACAGATCGCGGTTGCGGCCTTCGGGCGCGACTGGGTGCTCGACATCCACCCGCGGCCGCAATTCGTCGACCGTCTGAACCTGACCAAGCCCTGGTGGGCCGCCGGCCGGGCGATGGTGCTGGGCACGCTGCTGTCGGTGCTGCTGTATCTGCATCTGGTGCATCTGCGGCGCAGGGAGCGCGCGGCGGCCGAGATCCGGCGGCTGGCCGAGTCGCTGGAACGGCAGGTGGCGGAGCGCACCGCCGAACTGCGCCAGCGTGAGGCGCGGTTCAAGGCGCTGACCGAGTTGTCGGCGGACTGGTACTGGGAGGTGAACGAGGTTGGCCGCATCACCGCCATCTCGCGCGGGGTGACGAAGCTGGGGTTGAATCCGGCCGCGCTGATCGGGCGGTCACGCCGCGAGATCGCCGTCGATCCAGACGATCCGGGCATCGCCGCCTATGAGGCAGTGCTGACTGCCAGGCAGCCGTTTCGCGATGTCGCCTACGACCTTGCCGACGCCGAAGGCCGGCGGCGGCATATCGTGATCAGTGGCGAGCCGGTCTTCACCGAGGACGGCATCTACCAGGGATTCCGCGGTTCGGGCCGCGATGTGACCGACGAGGTCGATGCCAAGGCGGCGCTGGCCGCACGTGAGGCGCTGCTGGCTGCGGTCTTCGACACGGTAGATCAGGGCATTGCCGTCTTCGGTCCGGACCGGCGGCTGCTGGCGTGGAACGCGCGGTTGGCGGTGTTGAGTACGGTGCCGTCCGAGATTCTGACGCAGGGGGGCCATCTGCACGACATCCTGCGCCGGAATGCGCGGCGCGGCGCCTATGGGCCCGGCGATCCGGACGCGCTGGTCCACGCGCTGATCGATGGGCTGGACCTTGACCAGCCCTTCACGGTGGAGCGCGCGCGCGCCGACGGCAGCGTGGTCGATATCCGCGCCAAACCCATGGAGCGTGGCGGCTTCATCGCAACCTATGCCGATGTCACCGAGGCGCGGCGGCGCGAGCGCGATGTCACCCAGGCCCGCGACCTTCTGGCCAGCATCATGGATGTCTCGCTGAACGGAATCGTGGCCTTCGATGCCATGCGGGATGCCGAAGGCACGATCCGGGATTTCCGTCTGGTGCTGATGAACCGGGCGGCGGGAGATCTGATCGGCGTATCGGCGGATGCGATCATCGGGCGCTGTCTGGTCGAGGCCTTCCCCGGTTTCGCCAGGCGGGAATTGTTTGAACGCTACCGCGCGGTCGTCGAAACCGGGCAGCCGGCGCTGTTCGATCATCACCACGACCAGGACGGCCGCTCGCTCTGGCTGCGTGTCCAGGCGGTGCCGCGTGCCGGCGGCCTGGTGGTGACCTTTTCAGACATCACGCCTGCGCGGGAACGCGAGGCGCTGTTGCGGGCCAGCGAGGCGCGGTTGCAGGCGATCGTGGGCACGATCGGCATCGGCGTGGTGGTAACGGCGGAAGACGGCCGGGTCAGCATGGTCAACCGGGCGGCCGAGCAGTTGCTGGGATGGCCGCCGGGGCAGTTGGTCGGCATCGACCTTGGCCAGATGATCCGCGAGGCGCCCGATGACGGCCCGGGGGTGTTCAGCCGGTTCACCCGCGACACCGCCCCCGGCCATGGCAGCGTTACCGGCGAGGTGACGGCCATCCGGCGCGACGGTCTTGCCCTGGCGGTGGAGATGTCGGTCAGCGCGTTCATGGCCGGCACGGAGGTGATGTATGTGGCGGCGCTGGCCGATCTGTCGGAACGCAACAAGGCGGTCGTCGACCTGCGGCAGGTGAACCAGCAGCTGGAGGCTCAGGCCGCGGAACTGGCGATACTTGCGGCCGAACTGGATCGGGCGCGAACCGTGGCCGAAACCGCCAATCGCGCCAAATCGGAATTCCTGGCCAATATGAGCCATGAAATCCGGACGCCGATGAACGGTGTGATGGGGATGACCCAGATTCTGCTGGGCACATCGCTGACCTCTGATCAGCGCGGCTATGCGGAAACCGTCCGCGAAAGCGCCGAGGCATTGCTGGGTGTGATCGACGACATCCTGGACGTGACCAAGCTGGAAGCTGGCAAGGTCCGGCTTGAACAGGTGGCATTCTCGCTCGACGATCTGATCGACGGCATCGTATCGATCCTGGCGCCGCGGACCCGCGACAAGGCGGTACAGGTCGCCTGTCTGGTCGGGCATGGCGCGTCCGGAACCTGGCTGGGCGATCCGACACGGCTGCGCCAGATCCTGCTGAACCTTGCCGGCAACGCCGTCAAATTCACGGAACGCGGCTATGTCGCGATCGAGGTGGCGCCGGCGGATGATGGCGAGCGGTTGCGTTTCAGCATTCAGGACACCGGCATCGGCCTGACATCGGTGCAGATCGGCGGCCTGTTCCAGAAATTCGCTCAGGCGGACCCGTCGATCACCCGCCGCTTCGGCGGCACCGGCCTGGGGCTCGCGATCTCGCAGCAACTGGTGGAACTGATGGGCGGCACCATCCGGGTGGAAAGCGAGCCGGGCCTGGGCTCGACCTTCTGGTTCGAGATCGCCCTGACGCGCGCGGGCCATGCGGCGCCGGTCCCGCCGTCCGACGAGGCGTTGCGCGGCCTGAGCGCCCTGGTGGTGGATGACGTTTCGGTCAACCGGCGGGTTCTGGCGCATCATCTGGACGAGTTGGGGATGACGGTCGAAACCGTGGCCAGCGCTGCCGAAAGCCTTCAGGCGCTGCAGATGGCGGCCGATGAGGGCCGGCCGGTCGACCTGATCGTGACCGATATGGGCATGCGGGGCATGGACGGGCTGGCACTGGCATCGTGGGTGCGGTCGCATCCGCGCTTCCAGTCGGTTCGCATCGTGCTGGCCACGTCGTATCCCATCGATGCCGACGCGGCCGGAGCCTTCGATGCGGTGCTGGCCAAGCCGGTGCGCCGGCGGGCGCTGCTGGAGGCGCTTGGCCAGGCCTGCGGGCTGACGCAGGGAGATGCCGCGCCAGCCCGCAGACCCGATGTCACCGCCAGGCCCGATCCCGCTGCCCCGCCCGATCTCGCTGTCGCTGCCGATGCCGCCGGGCCTCTGCCACCGACCATCGGCCGCCATGTGCTGCTGGTCGAGGACAACCCCACCAATCAGGCGGTGGTGTCTATCCTGCTTGAGAAAGAGGGTTATACCGTCACCATCGCCGGCGATGGTGAGCAGGCGGTGGCCGCCTGCGCCAGGACGCGGTTCGATCTGGTGCTGATGGATGTGCAGATGCCGGTGCTCGACGGACTGGCGGCAACCCGACGCATCCGCGATGCCGAAACCGCGGCGTACCAGCCGCGGGTGCCGATCATCGCCATGACCGCGAATGCCATGGCCGGCATGCGCGAGACTTATCTCGAAGCCGGCATGGATGATTACATGCCCAAGCCGTTCCGGACCGAAGACCTGCTGGCCCTGGTCGCGCGGTGGAGCCGCCGCCGCAGACCCCGGGCCGCGACCGGCACCGCCTTGTCCGCGCCCGATACGGCCGATACCGGGGCGACACAAGGCGGGGGCGCCGCGATCGCGGCCCTGCCGGTGCTGGACGGCTCCGCGCTCGGCTATCTGCGCACGGTGGTGCCGAAAGACCGATTCGACTCCCTGGTCGACGAATTCATTGCCCTCGGCCTTGAAACGATGCAGCAGGTCGGCGTCGCCACCACGGCGGGCGATATGGCGGCGCTGGGGCAACTGGGCCACAACATCATCTCCACCGCCGGCCATTGCGGGCTGAAGCAGCTGTCGGAAGCCGGGCGCCAGCTGCAGATGGCGGTGCGCGCCGGCAATGATGCCGAGGCCCATGTCGCGGCGGCGGCGGTCATGGCCGTCGGCCCGGAATCCTGGGAGGCGCTGCGCAGCCGCTTCCACGTCGACGAGCGCCCGGCGGTGTCGGAAACCGTTACAGGACGGACCGACCGCCTGCGTGACGACTGATGACCGGCTGCGGCCGATCGATCCTGGCTGCAACCGGCCGATATCGGCAGCAGGGCCTTCCAACCGGCGGCCGGATGGCGCAGAACAGGGGCCGGACCCGATCACTTCCGGAAGGCCCCAGATCACGATGCTGACCCGTCTGCTGCCCGACCGCTTCGTGTTGCTGCTGATCCTCTGCGTGGCGCTGGCCTCGATCCTGCCGGTCACCGGGCGTGCCGCCGATGCCCTGCATGATCTGGCGATGGTGGCGATCGCGGCGGTGTTCTTCCTGCATGGCGGGCGGCTGTCACGATCGACCGTCATCGCCGGCCTGACCAACTGGCGCCTGCATATCGCGGTGCTGGCCACCACCTTCATGGTGTTTCCGCTGCTGGGGCTGGCGATCACGGCGCTGCTGCCCGACAGCCTGATGTCGCCGGCCCTGCGCATGGGGGTGCTGTTCCTGTGCGTGCTGCCATCCACCGTGCAGTCCTCGATCGCCTTCACCGCCATTGCCGGCGGCAATGTGCCGGCGGCGGTGTGTTCGGCCTCGGCATCCAACATCCTGGGGATGTTCGTCACGCCGCTGCTGGTGGCGGTGCTGTTCGGCGCCGGCGGCCAGGGCGTGTCGGTCGATCAGGTCGAAGCGATCCTGCTGCAGTTGCTGGTGCCGTTCATCGCCGGCCAGATTCTGGAGCCGTGGATCGGGCCCTGGCTGCGCCGGCACCGCAAACCGCTGGGTCTGGTCGATCGCGGATCGATCCTGCTGGTGGTCTATCTGGCCTTTGCCGGTGCCGTGGTCTCGGGTTTCTGGCAGCGGATCGGCGCGGTCGATCTGGCGGTGATGCTGGCGGTCGATTGCCTGCTGCTGGCGCTGGTGCTGGCGATCACCATGTTCATGTCGGCACGGCTGGGTTTCTCGCGCGAGGACCGCATCACCATCGTGTTCTGCGGGTCGAAGAAGACCCTGGCCAGCGGCGTGCCGATGGCGAATGTCATCTTCGCCGGCCGCGATACCGGTGCCATCCTGATGCCGCTGATGCTGTTTCATCAGATTCAGCTGATGGTGTGCGCGGTGCTGGCCCGGCGCTATGCGCGGATCACCGAGGCGGAAGCGGTGGCTGAAGCGGCAGCCGGAGGCGATGCCCGCGCGGCGGGACACAACGCCGCATAGCAGCACGGATGCGGCACCGCTAGCATGCCCACGGGCCACGACACGGGGAGCTGGATGCCATGCAATGCGATATCGCGGTGATCGGTGCCGGGCCGGCGGGGCTGGCTTTTGCCGCGGCGCTGGCGGGATCGGGGCTGGCGGTCGTGCTGGTCGATCCGTCCCCCGCATCCATGCTGGCCGATCCGCCCTTCGACGGCCGCGAGATCGCGCTGACCCATCATTCGGTGGCGGTGCTTGAACGTCTGGGCGCCTGGGCGCGGATAAACCCGGACGAGGTATCGCCGCTGCGCATGGCGCGGGTGCTGAATGGCGGCGGCGCGCGCGGGCTGGTGTTCGATGGTGCCGCCGATGGCGGGCCGCTGGGTCATCTGGTGCCCAACCATCTGATCCGCCGGGCGCTGCACGACACGGTGCGCGCCGATGGCGCCGCGACCATCCTGACCGGGCGACGGGCCGCGGATATCCGGGTCCGGCCCGGCGCGGACCCGGCCGGGGGCATGGCGGTCGATCTGGATGATGGCGGCAGTCTGCACGCCCGGCTGGTGGTGGCGGCCGACAGCCGGTTTTCGGCGATGCGCACCCTACGCGGCATCACTGCCCGCCAGACCGATTTCGGCAAGACCATGCTGGTCTGCAGGATGGCCCATGACGCGGGCCATGGCGGCATCGCCACGGAATGGTTCGATCATGACCAGACCGTCGCCTTGTTGCCGTTGAACGGCAACCGGTCATCGGTGGTGCTGACCCTGACGCCCGATCGCATCGCCCGGCTGATGGCGATGTCGCCGGATGACTTTGCCGGCGACATCATCCGGCGGCTGGATGGCCGGCTGGGCCGGATGCAGCTGGTCAGCACCCGCCATGCCTGGCCGCTGGTGGCGGTGGAAGCGCGCCGTTTCATCGGCCATCGTTTCGCCCTGATCGGCGATGCTGCGGTCGGCATGCATCCCGTGACCGCCCATGGCTTCAACCTTGGCCTGAAGAGCGCCGAGCGGCTGGCGGGCGAGGTTCTGAAGGCTGCACGGGTGGGGGCCGATATCGCCGGGCCGCTGCTGCTGCATCGCTATGAAGCCGGTCACAAGCTGACCGCCAGCCCGCTTTACGCCGCCACCAATGCCATTGTCGGCTTGTATACCAGCACCGGCCTGCCGGCGCGCGCGGCGCGGGCGGCGGTGATGCATCTGGGCCGGCGGGCAACGCCGGTGCGCCGTGCTGTATCCGGCCTGCTGATGGACCGCGCCGGCTGATCGTCCGGCTGCATTGGCGATCGAGCGCTCAGCGGCGCAGTTCCAGAATGTCGAAATCAGACTCCAGATGCGGCAGCGGCAGTTCCAGCCGCATCCGGTCGGGGCCGACCCGCACCAGATAGCCGACCTGACTGTCGGCGCCGTCCCGGCCGTAATAGGCGCGCTCGTCCCCGCCGATCCAGCCGGCGCCGGCATAGCCCAGCCGGGTCTCGCCGATGTCATAGAACAGGCCGCCGGTGCGCTGCGATCCGCTGAGCTTGGTCAGGCCGAGCCCGGCGCTGTCATCGGTGATCCGGCAGCGGAAATCGGGATAGATCACCAGCGGCAGCATGCCGCCCAGCTTGATGGTGCGGCAGCGCCAGATCCCCTCGATCTCGGCGGGCACCACCGGCACAGGATCGCCGGCCAGCACCCGGTCGAGTTCGGCCACATCCTCAGATGCGCCCTTGGCCCGCGCCTCGGCGATCGCCTTGGCGCGGGCGTCGTCGAACGCCTGAAGCCGCTGCTGGTCGGCGGGGTCGAGCCCGGTCGGGAAGCGGCCATCCGCCATCGCGGTTGTGGCGAGGCCCAGCCACAGACCGATTGCCATGGCGGTGGCGCGCATGATGGTGCGTGTGCAGGGCATTGCGGCGGCTCCGTGCGTGCAGGACGTGGGATCTGTCACAGCCCGGCGGTGCCGGCCGGGTGACCGGCAGGGGTGGGGCTGGACATGATGGTTCCACAGCCTGCTATCCTGATGGGTGTCGATTTCGTGAGGATACCGGATCAGCGGAGGGCGCGGGCGATGGCGCGATCGAAGGCGGCAGGCGGTGGAGAGGGCCTTCAGGGGCCGATGTCGCGACGCCGGTTGATCGGCACGGGCGCCCTGATCGTGCCGGCCGCGATGTTGGGCGGATTGTCGCTGAGGCCGGGCCGCGGACGTGCCGCCACCCCGGCCTGTGATGACGGCGACGCCCCCACCCCGGCGCAGACCGCCGGCCCCTATTTCACCCCGGGATCACCGCTGAAGGCCGATTTCACCGGCGATGCGGCAGGTAAAGGGGCGGTGATCCAGGTGCGCGGTCAGGTGCTTGACCGGGCCTGCCGGCCGGTCGGCGGTGCTCTGCTGGATATCTGGCATGCGGCGCCGGATGGCCGCTATGACAATCGGGGCTTCCGTATGCGCGGCCATCAATTCACTGACGAACACGGCCGCTATGCGCTGGCGACGCTGCGGCCGGGGCTGTATCCCGGCCGCACCCGCCATACCCATCTGCGCGCCCAGGCACCGGGCGGACCGGTTCTGACCACGCAGTTGTATTTTCCGGGCGAGCCGGGCAATGACCGGGATTTTCTATATCGCGACGCCTTGTTGATGGCGGGCGACGGGCTGGCGGCGGCCGAGGGCGCGGCCGACTATCGCTTCGATCTGGTGATCGCCGTCGCCGCCGGTTGAGGGCAGCGACGGCGATTGCCGGATCATCTCATTCCGCCGCGACACGCGCCGCATCGGGGCCGGCATCCAGCCGGGCGAGCAGGCGCTTTTCCTCGATCTCGGCCGTGCGCAGATTGCTGTCCTTGACATGGCCATAGCCGCGGATCCGCTCTGGCACCGCCGCGATGTCGCGGATGGTGTCGCGGGTGGCGGGGGCGAGCCGGGGCAGCAGGCCGTCGATCCGGGCGATATAATCCTCGATCAACTGCCGTTCCTTGCGGCGTTCCGCCGTGCGGCCGAAGGGGTCGAAGGCGGTGCCGCGCAGGCGCTTCATGGCGGCCAGAACCCGCATCGCGCCCAGCATCCAGGGGCCGAAGGTCATCTTCTTCGGCCGGCCGGTCACCGGATCGGGCCGCGCCAGGATCGGCGGTGCCAGATGCAGGGTGATCCGGCGTCCGCCCTGCAGATCGGCCTTCAGCGCGCGGGCGAAGCTGCCATCGGTATAAAGCCGGGCGACCTCGTATTCGTCCTTATAGGCCATCAGCTTGTAGAGATAGCGCGCGACCGTGCGGGTCAGGCGCAGATCGCCGCCCTGGCCCGGCAGGGTGCGTTCCGCCGCCTCGACCCGCGCCACCACCGCCCGATAACGCGCGGCATAGCCGGCATCCTGATAGGCGGTGAGTTCTCCGGCGTAGAACGCGACCAGATCGGGCAGGGCGGCACGCTCAGGGTCGGGGCCGCCGGCGATCATCGGCAGCGCGCTCGCGGTGGCCGGCTGGTCCAGCCCGGCCGCACGCAGCACCGCGGCGCGGTCGACCGCGGCCTTACGGCCCCAGCCGAAGGCCAGCAGGTTCATCGCCACCGCCTGACCGTTCAGGCGGATGGCTTCGCGCAGGGCATCCAGCCCCACCGGCACCAGCCCCTTCTGCCAGGCCATGCCCAGCAGGAACGGGTTGGCATAGAGGCTGTCGCCGAACAGCGCGCGGGCGATGCGGGTGGCATCGATCCGCTCCAGCGCATCGCGGCCGATCGAGGCCTCGACCGCCATCGAGGTGACGCCTTCGCCCATATCCATGTCGGGCTGAACCGCGAACGAGGCGATCGGCACGACATGGCTGTTGGCGACGCCACGGGTGCGGCCGGCCGAATAGGTGGCACGGGGCTCGGCGCCGGCCGCCACCACCATGTCGGCGGCGATCAGCGCATCCAGCGAGGCCGGCGGCACCCGCCCGCCCGGCGGCGGCGCGCTCAACGGCGCCACCCGGACATGCGAGGTGACGGCGCCGTTCTTCTGCGCAAGCCCGGTCTGGTCCAGCACCGAAACCGCGCGGCCCTCGATATGCGCGGCCATGCCGATCAGTGCACCGACCGTCACGATGCCGGTGCCGCCGATGCCAGTGACCAGAATATTGGCGCGGCCGGTCTCCGGGGGTGCGATCGCCGGCAGCGGCAGTTCGGCATCGGGGGCCGGCTGGTCCTGGCCGGCGGCGACTTTCGGGGTTGGCGCCGCCCGTTTCGCCGGCCTGGCGCCGCTGACGGTCACGAAGCTGGGGCAGAAGCCGTCGACGCAGGAGAAGTCCTTGTTGCAACTCGACTGGTCGATCTGGCGCTTGCGGCCGAAACTGGTCTCAAGCGGCTTCACCGACACGCAGTTCGATGCCGTGCCGCAATCGCCGCAGCCCTCGCAGACCCGGGGGTTGATGAAGGTGCGCAGGTCCGGATCGACCATGGTGCCGCGCTTGCGGCGCCGGCGCTTCTCGGCAGCACAGGTCTGGTCATAGAGCAGAATCGTGACCCCCGGCATGGTGCGCAGTTCGCGCTGGACCTCGTCGAGTTCGTCGCGGTCGCGGATGGTGACACCCCGGGCCCAGGGGGTGCCGGCCGGATATTTGTCGGGCTCGTCGGTCACCACGATCACCCGTGCCGCACCCTCGGCCGTCACCTGCTGGCTGATCTGCCAGGGCAGCAACTGCCCGTCGATCGGCTGGCCGCCGGTCATGGCGACGGCGTCGTTGTAGAGGATCTTGTAGGTGATGTTGACCTTGGCGGCGATGGCGGCGCGGATCGCCAGCAGCCCGGAATGGAAATAGGTGCCATCGCCCAGATTCTGGAAGATGTGCGCGTCTTTCGAGAACGGCGCCTGACCGATCCAGGCGGCACCCTCGGCGCCCATATGGCTCCACAGCGTGGTGCGGCGGGTGGGCATGTAGATCGCCATGCCGTGGCAACCGATGCCGGCCAGCGCCCGGCTGCCCTCAGGCAGTTTGGTCGAGCTGTTATGCGGGCAGCCCGAGCAGAACCAGGGCGAACGGCCCGGCACCGGCGGCTCATTGCCGGTGGAGGCGGCCCCTGCGGTTGCGCCGCCGCAGGCGGTGACCAGCGCGGTGGACGCCTGATCCAGCCCGAAACGCACTGCGATTGCGCGGGCGACGGCCAGCGGATCCAGCGCGCCGTCCTGCTGGAACAGCGGCCGGCCCTCGGCATCGGTCTTGCCCGACAGCCGCGGCCGGTCGGCATCCGGCAGGCCATAGAGCAGGCGGGCGAGCTGTTCCTCGACGATCGCCTTCTTCTCTTCGACCACCAGCACTTCTTCAAGCCCGCGCGCGAAGCGGACCGCGTTCACCGGCTCCAGCGGCCAGGTCAGCGCCGGCTTGTAGATCACGATGCCGGCGGCGGCCAGACGGTCGGCATCGATGCCCAGCAGGTCGAGCGCTTCCAGCACGTCGCCCCAGGCCTTGCCGACCGCGACGATGCCGAAGCGCCGCCGGGGCGCGTCATGGGTGACGCGATCGAGCCCGTTGGCCCGCACCCAGGCCTGGACCATCGGCAGCTTGTGGCGGATCTGGCGGGCTTCCTGATCCATCGGCGGATCGGGCCAGCGGATATGCAGCCCGCCGGGCAGCGGGGTGATGTCGTCGGGCAGGCGGAAGCGGTGGCGGGCGGGGTCGATCTCGATCGAGGCCGAGCCCTCCACCGTGTCGGCCAGCGCCTTCACGCCCACCCAGCAGCCGCTGGCGCGCGACAGCGCGAAGCCGGCCAGGATGTAATCGACCAGTTCGCCGATGGTGGCGGGGTTCAGGATCGGCACATGCGCCGCGATCAGCCCCGGTTCCGACTGATGGGCGGTGGTCGAGGACTTGGCGGTGTGGTCGTCGCCGAACACCGTGACCACGCCGCCCATCGGCGCGGTGCCGGCCAGATTGCCGTGCTTGATCGCGTCGCCCGACCGGTCGACGCCCGGCCCCTTGCCGTACCAGAGCGCGAAGACGCCATCCTTGTCCGAACTGCCCCCGCCGACCTTCAACTGCTGCGTGCCCCAGACCGAGGTCGCGGCCAGATCTTCGTTGACGCCCGGATTGAATACGATGCCGGCCTTGTCGACATGGCGCCGCGCCTGCCACAAGGCCTGATCGACCCCGCCCAGCGGCGACCCGCGATAGCCCGACACGAAGCCGCCGGTATCGAGGCCGGCCGCGCGGTCGGCCTCGGCCTGAAGCAGCAGGGCGCGGACCAGCGCCTGCGTGCCGGTGACATAGATCCGGCCGCTCGGCAGGGTATATTTGTCGTCCAGGCTCACCCGTGGTGCGCCGGCACCATCAGTGACGGCGGCGCCGGCTGAAGTCATAGTCTGCGGATCCGTCGCGGTCCGCGCGGTCTCCGTCTCGCTGGTCGCCATTGTCGACCCGTCCTCCCTGGAGCGTGCGGTCATCCGCGATGCGGTGGCCGGGCGAGGGCGCAATCGCCCCCGCCGGCCATGGCATCAGGCCGCGGGCTTCGGATCGGCCGGCGCTGCCGTCCTGGTGGACGTCATGCCTCTTGGGTCGCGGCGGCCCAGATCCGCCGCCGCGGGGCGCAGTGCACCCGGCCGATACATGCCATGGTGGCGCCTGGTCGGGCAGCCCGTCAAGTGTTGGACAGTGTTGCTGACCCATTCACCCCGTTGATCTGCCTGTATATGGACCTCGATACACCAGAAGGCGATCATCATCCGATAATATGCGCGCATCTTTCGGAAAATCCAGGGCGGCCCACCGGCATCGGCCTTCCCGGCCGCGATCATGTCCGCATTGGCGGCGCGACTTGACCCGCGGCCGCGCCGCTTCCATCCTTGCGGCGAAACCCGCGCAACGTCGGGTCGGTTCACGACGTCCGGCAGAAGCCGCGCCGGACAGACCAGGGAAGGCCGCCGCCGCCATGTCGTCACCCACCAGCACCACCACACTGCCGTCCTTCGTGTTCGAAACCACCCGCAGCATCGTCAGCGAGGCCGGCGCCTGCGCGCGGCTCGGCCAGATCATGCGCGATCTGGGGGCGACGCGGGTGATGGTGGTAACCGATCCGGGTGTGCGCAAATTCGGCCTGCTGGATGTGGGGCTGGACAGCCTGACCGCCGCCGGTCTTGAACCGCTGGTCTTCGACGGCGTGGTCGCCGATCCGCCGGCCGAGGTGGTCGAGGCCGCCGCCGCCGAGGCGCGCGCGCAGGGCATCGACGGCGTGGTCGGCCTTGGCGGTGGCAGTTCCATGGACGTGGCCAAGCTGGTCGCCTTCCTGGTCGCGACCCCTGTGGGGCTTGAGACGATCTATGGCGTGGGCAATGCCCGTGGTCGCCGGCTGCCGCTGGTACAGGTGCCGACCACGGCCGGCACCGGATCGGAGGTGACGCCGATTTCCATCGTCACCACCGGTGCGGCCGAAAAGAAGGGCGTGGTGTCGGGGCTGCTGCTGCCCGACGTTGCCCTGCTGGATGCCGATCTCACCCTTGGCCTGCCGCGCCACGTGACCGCCGCCACCGGCGTCGATGCCATGGTCCACGCGATCGAGGCCTACACCAGCGCGCATAAGAAGAACCCGCTGTCGGACGTGCTGGCGCGCGAGGCGCTGCGGCTGCTGGGCGGGGCCATCCACCGGGTGTGCAGCGACGGCCGCGACCGGGCGGCCCGCGCCGATATGATGCTGGGCGCGCTGCTGGCCGGCCAGGCCTTCGCCAATGCGCCGGTGGCGGCGGTCCACGCGCTGGCCTATCCACTGGGCGGGCATTTCCATGTGCCTCACGGGTTGTCGAATTCGCTGGTGCTGCCGCATGTGCTGCGCTTCAACCTGGAAAGCGAGGCCGCGGCCAGGGCCTATGGCGAACTGGCGCCGATCATCTTCCCCGGCATCGACCGGTCGGGCGGCGATCGCGCGGTGTCGGCCCGCTTCGCCGACGCGCTGGGCGGGCTCACGGCCGATCTGGGGCTGGAAACCCGGCTGTCGCAGGTGGGGGTGGGCCATAATCACCTGCCGCTGCTGGCCGAGGATGCGATGAAGCAGACCCGGCTTCTGGTCAACAACCCGCGCAGCGTGACGCTCGACGACGCCCGCGCGATCTATGAGGCGGCGCTCTGACATGACCAACACATCTCCGGCCACCATTGCCACGCTGATCGGCTCGCCGGGCTGTGGATCGGCGGTGATCGAGATGGCGCTGGCGCTGACCGGGCTGCCCCATGTCGTGGAGGATCTGCCCTATCTGGAACCGGGGGCGGGCCGCGACCGGCTGCTGGCGCTGAACCCGACCGGCAAGGTGCCGGTGCTGCTGCTGCCGCCGGTGGTGGCCGGCGGCGCACCGGTGGTGATGACGGAAAGCGCCGCCATGATCCTGCATCTGGCGGATATGGCGGGGCCGGCCGGGGCGCGGCTGGCGCCGGAGCCGTCATCGCCGCACCGGCCGGCCTTTCTGCGCTGGCTGCTGTTTCTGGTGACCGAGATTTATCCCAACATCACCATTGCCGAACATGCCGACCATCTGGCGGTGCCGGCCGATACGATCGCGGCCTTCCAGGCGGCGATGACGGCACGGCGCGACGATCTGTGGCGGATGATGGCGGCCGAGGCCGGCAGTCCGTGGTTTCTGGGTGAGCGGTTTTCCGCCATCGATCTGTACCTGGCGGTGATGTCGGGCTGGGCTGGCGGTCGGGCGCGATTTGCGGCCACGGTGCCGCGGCTGGGGCGGATCGCCGATGCCGCCCGTGCGCTGCCGCAGGTGGCGGCGGTGCTGGCGCGCCATGGCGACCCGGACGAGGCGCCCGACGCCCTTGACGCCACGACCGCCGCCGCGCCGGGCACGACACCAGGAGAGACTGCATGACCGACCAGCCCACCCGCGACAGGTCCACCCGCGACAGGTCCACCCGCGACAGGCCCACCCGCGGCACCCGCGCGGATTACCGCCATTTCCTGCCGATCACGACCCGCTGGATGGACAACGACGTCTATGGTCATGTCAACAACGTGGTCTATTACGGCTATTTCGACACGGTGGTGAACGAATATCTCATCCGCCGCGGTGCGCTCGACATCCATGCGGGCGATGTGATCGGGCTGGTGGTGGAAAGCAGTTGCCGGTACATGGCCTCGCTGGCTTTTCCCGAGCCAGTGACCGCGGGGCTGCGGGTCGGACGGCTGGGCAACAGCGCCGTCACCTACGAGATCGCGCTGTTCGACGGCGATGCCGATCTGGCTGCCGCCGAGGGCCGCTTCACCCATGTCTATGTCGATCGCGAAAGCCGCCGACCGGTGTCGTTGCCGGCCGCGTTGCGCGCGGCGCTGGAACCGCTGGTGACCGGCTCATGACCGATGATACGGGCCTGCCATACTGGAGGGCCAAATCCCTGTCGCAGATGACGCCCGGGGAATGGGACGCGCTCTGCGACGGCTGCGGCAAATGCTGTCTGGTCAAGATGGAGGATGAAGACACCGGTGCTGTGCTGGCAACCGATGTCGCCTGCCGCCTGCTCGACTGCGACAGCTGCCGCTGCCGCGATTACCCGAACCGCAAGGCGATCGTGCCCGATTGCGTGGTCCTGACCCCCGATACCCTGTCGGCGCTGGACTGGATGCCGGGCACCTGTGCCTACCGGCTGGTCGCCGAGGGCCGCGACCTGCCCTGGTGGCATCCGCTGGTCTCGGGCGACCCGGCATCGGTTCGCCGCGCGGGTGTCGGCGCCCATGGTCGCGTGGTATCGGAAGAGACGGTCGACGAAGACAGCCTGTTCGACCACGTGGCGGCCTGGCCGGATTAGACCGCGGCCCGCAAGGCGAATAACGTCTTAATTCCGCATGGCGGGCTAATAATCCACCATCTTGACCGCCGGCCGGGCCGGGGGTTCGATGCCTGAACAATCAGGCCGCGCAATACCGGGGTCCACGGGCCGAGTGCCGCAGGGCCGCCCCGGGGCCCCAAGCGCGGCACCCGGAGGAAGACCATGCGCCGCCAGACCCTGACCGACCATATCCGCGAGAATGCCAAAGACTTCCTGAACATCAGCGACGCGATCCGCGCCCATGCCGCCGAGCGTCCGGCCGCGCCCGCCGTGGAGGACGAGACCACCCATCTGACCTGGCAGGGCTTCGATGCCCGCATCGATGCCATCACCGCCGCCCTGCAGGAAAGCGGCATCGGCCATGGCGACAAGGTCGCGATGCTGGCGCGCAACGCCGTGGATGTGCTGGCGCTGTATATGGCCAGCCTGCGCGCCGGCGCCTGTGCCGTGCCGCTGTCGACCCTGGCCAGCCCTGAACAACTGGCGGCGATGGTCACCGACAGCGGCGCCGGGCTGCTGGCGGTGGATGCCTATTCGCTGCCGCTGATCGGGCCGGCGCTGGACCGGCTGGGCGATGTGCGGCTGATCGGCTTCGATTTCGGCGCCGGGACGGCGGGTGACGACCGCTGGACCGGTTTTGCCGACTGGCTGGCGGCCGCGCCCGCGACACCGGCGCCGGTCGAGATCGGCTCGGAAGATCTGTTCAACATCATCTACAGTTCCGGCACCACCGGCGTGCCCAAGGGCATCGTCCACAGCCACCAGATGCGCGGCGCCCAGACCCGGCGCCTGCAATCCATGGGCTTCGGGCCCGACACCGTGTCGATGGTGTCGACGCCGATCTATTCCAACACCACGCTGGCGGCGCTGCTGCCGACGGTGCTGTTCGGCGGCCATGCGGTGCTGATGGCGAAGTTCGATGCGGGACGGTTCCTGGACCTGGCGGCGGCGAAGCGTGCCACCCATGCCATGCTGGTGCCGGTGCAGTATACCCGCATCCTTGACCATCCCGATTTCGACCGCCACGACCTGTCGTCGTTCCAGATGAAGCTGTCGACCAGCGCGCCGCTGCGCGCCGGGACCAAGCGCGAGATCGCGCGCCGCTGGCCCGGCGGCATGGTCGAGATCTATGGCCTCACCGAAGGCGGCCTGTCCTGTCTGCTGGATGTGATGGCCTTCCCCGACAAGCTCGACACCGTCGGCCGGCCGTCGGAGGGTGCCGAGATCCGGGTGATCGACGACGAGGGCCGCGAACTGCCCCAGGGCCAGATCGGCGAGCTGGTCGGCCGGGGACCGGCGATGATGAGCGGCTATCACAATCTCGACGACAAGACCGCCGAGATGATGTGGCACGACGCCGAGGGCCGGCTGTTCCTGCGCTCGGGCGATATGGGCCAGGTCGACGAGGACGGCTTCGTGCGGCTGCTGGACCGGCGCAAGGACATGATCATCTCGGGCGGGTTCAATGTCTATGCGGTCGACCTTGAAGCGGTGCTGTTCACCCATCCGGATGTCACCGACGCGGCGGTGATCGGCATCCCCAGCCGCGATTGGGGCGAGACGCCGCTGGGTCTGGTGGTGCTGAAGCCGGGAGCCGCCACCACGGCCGACGAGATCTGCCGCTATGCGAATGAGCGTCTGGGCAAGGCGCAGCGGCTGTCGGCGGTGGAGTTGCGCGACGAACTGCCGCGCAGCCCGATCGGCAAGGTGCTGAAGCGGGAACTGCGCGAGCCCTATATCAGCGCCTTCGAACGCGCCGCGGCGGTGTGACTGGGGCGGGCCGGATCGGATGTGACCGGATCAGGCCTCGATCCGGCCCTCGATCGCATCCAGCAGCAGTTCCACCGCCTCGCGCGCCGACTGGCCGGCGCGCAGGCCCAGCGCGTGGGCACGGCGGTTGACCCGGCTGATCAGGCCGTCTTCATAGGTCGATGCCGCCTCGCCGATCCGGGCGGTGGCGGCATCGACCACGAAACCGGCGATGGCGCGGGCGTCCAGGGCTGCCAGCCGGGTGGTGCCGGCATCATCAATGCCGATGCCGGCATCGTTATAGCCGGCGGCGAAGGCGTCGGTCTTGATCGCGTTCCAGCTGTCGCCGCCGATCAGGCCGCCATGGCTGCCGGTCACGACCACCTGGCCCGCATCCTCGTCCTGCTTCACCAGGGCGGCGCTGTCGATCAGCACGATGCGGGGGCCGCGGGGGCCGCGGGGTTGCAGCACCCGGCGCGCTTCGGCATAAGGCGCCGGCCGGGCGAAGGGCAGGGGGGCCGCCGCCAGCCGGGCCGCGGCTTCGGCACAGGACTGGCCGGGTTCCACGCCCATGGCGATCGCGGCCACATTGACCTGCGAGATCACCCCGCGCGCCAGCATGTCCTGGCCATTGCCGATCCGGGCGCTGTCATGAGAGATGGTGGCGGCGGCCAGCCCGATCTTCTGGGCGAGGTCCAGTCCGGCGAGGCCGGCGCGGTCCAGCCCGATGCCGGCATCGTTCAGGATCACCCCGCGCACCCGTGACATCGCCGCCAGATAGGCCGCATAGGCGCCGCCATGGCTTGCCGCCACCAGCACGGCCCCTTCGGCCTCCGGCCCCAGCCGGGTGACGCTGTCGGCCACGATCGGGGGGGGCGCGAGCGGATGAAGGCTGGTCGCGGCCGGCGGTATCGTCGCGTTGGTCATGGGCTGTCTCTCCTCCCTGTCGGCCGAGTGGCGGCGGGGTCGTCGTAGCACGGGGTCGGCGCCTGCGCGCCAGACCGCCCTCGACCCTGGTCCCGGCTCTATCTGGCTGCATCATGCCCCGACCATCCGGTCCGCGTCGAGCGTGGGGCACCATGATCTGGACCCGGCGCCAGACCCTCATCGCCGCCGCTCCATGGTCATTGATCCATATCATGGACCTATATAGCTGACCGATTGTCCTGGGGGATGTCCCGCCCGATGTTGAAAAGGGCTCGGCGGACGTCGCTGGTTGATGAGGCTATGCAGCCTCGCAGACGGGG
>NZ_BMDZ01000067.1 GCF_014636235.1 Tistrella bauzanensis | reverse complement strand
CCTCCCAAGCCAAAAAGGTCGACAACGAGAGATTCAGACTTTTTCCGCCCTGTCACGCACAGTTTCACCCGATTGCCCTGGGGAGAATGCCCGGCGGGATTGATCGGCGGTCTCCGCCGGCCTATTCTGATCGCCAGCCATCCAGATCGACCTGTCCGAAGGGCGACGTTCATGATCCCGACCCATGCGCCCGAGATGATGACCGTCGCTCCGCCGCCAACCGCGCGGGCCGGTACCCCGCCGCCGCCCGCAAAGTCTGCCGCCGCCTGACCGACGGCCAGCCTTTCAGCGGCGCCACCGCCAGCCGGCCGACATGCCGGCCGCGGACAGTTGGCGCCGCCGCGGATTTCCGGCAAGGACAGGTCTTCACTCTTCCATGACGTCATCTCATCGTGCCCTGGGGTCATTCGGCCCCACGGCGGCGTTCGTCTGCCTGTGGAGCAGCGGCGCCATCTTCACCCGGCTCGGGCTCGACCATGCGAGCCCGCTTGCCTTCCTGGCCCTGCGCTTCGCCATCGCCTTCGTGGTGCTGGCGGCGATCATGCGCATCGCCCGCAGGCCCTGGCCGCGCCGTGATCAGATACCGGCGGTGCTCGCCACCGGCGCCATGCTGATCGGCGCCTATGGCATCTGCTATATGGCGGCTATGGACCAGGGCATGACGCCCGGCGCCATCGCGACCGTGATGGGCGTCCAGCCGGTCCTGACCCTGATGGCGACCGGCGGCACGCGCGCACCCCGGCGGCTTGCCGGGCTGGCCCTGGCGCTGGGCGGGCTGGTGGCCGTGGTCTGGCAGAGCCTTGCCGCCGCCACCGTCACGCCGCTGGGGGCCGGCCTCGCCATCGCGGCGCTGATCGCCATGACCGCCGGCGCGCTGATGCAGAAGCGGAGCCGCGTCGATCCGCTCACCGCCATGCCGCTGCACTATCTGGCGGCCCTTGGCCTGTGCCTGATCGCCCTGCCCCTCACGCCCGTCCGGCTGGACCTGACCACTGCCCTGCTGCCCTCGCTGCTCTGGCTCGCGCTGGTGATTTCCGTGGGCGCGCAGTTGCTGCTCTACCGGCTGATCCGGGCGGGTGATCTGGTGAACGTCACCAGCCTGTTCTATCTGGTGCCGGTCGGCACGGCGGCGCTGGACCTCGCCGTGTTCGGCACGGTGCCGGCACCGCTGGCTCTTGCGGGAATGGGCGCGATCCTGGGTGGTCTGGCGCTGGTCTTCGGAACGCCTCAGGCCGCCCCGAAGGCCTGAACCGCCGCCCGCGCCGCCCGGAACCGGTCGTGCAGGCCGGGCGGCAGCGGGCGCGGCGTGACCAGCAGGCCGGGGCGGTGGCTGGCGATCGCCTGCCCCACCGCCTCGGCCGCCAGCACCGCGGTGCCGACCGCGGTCATCTCAGGCTCGTCCTGCACCATCACTGGACGGCCCAGACAATCCGCCAGCATCTGGCAGAAATAGTCATTGGCCGCCATGCCGCCATCGATCGACACCGGATCGGCCAGGGGCTGATGCGCGGTCATGGTGTCGACAACCTCGGCCATGCGGAACGCAACACCTTCCAGCAGGGCCTGCATCATATCGGCCGGGGTCGTGTCGAGCGACAGCCCCATCCAGGCCCCGCGCGCGCGCCGGTCCCAATGCGGACAGGCAAGGCCTGCAAGCGCCGGCACGAACACCAGTCCGCGACTGATCGCCGATGGCGCCTCGAACGTCCGGATCGCCGCATAATCATCGAACAGCCCCAGACCGCGCGCCCAGTTCACCGCCGAGGACGCGCAATAGACCCCGCCATCCAGCGCATGGACCGGCGCCGCGCCCGCCTTCTGCCAGGCGATGGTGGCAAGCGGCCCCGCACCACCGGTGGCGATCCGCCGCCCGGTCACCACCAGCGCGAATCCACCAGTGCCGAAGGTCATCTTGGCATCCCCCGGCCGGCGGCAGCCATGGCCGTAAAGCGCCGCCTGCTGGTCGGCGATGCTGGCGGTCAGCGGCACGGAATGACCGGCGCAGGTAACGGTGCCGAAATCGCCGGTGCTGGCGCCGATGCGTGGCAGCGCCGCCATCGGCACCCCGAAGATCCGGCACAACTCAGGATCCCAGTCGCAGTTGTCGAGGTTCATCAGCGCGGTGCGCGAGGCGGTGGTGACGTCGGTCTGAAAATGCCCGGTCAGCCGGTCGCGGAAGAAGGCATCGGTGGTGCCAAGCCGCAACCGGCCCTGTGCCGCCAGCCGCCGCGCGGCCGGTATCTCCCGCAGGATCCAGGCGAATTTGGTGGCGGAGAAATACGGGTCGAGCGGCAGCCCGGATCGCGCCAGAACCTCGGTCTCTACACCATCGGCGCGAAGCGCGTCCGCCATGGCGCGGGTGCGGTCGTCCTGCCAGACCAGCACCGGCGACACCGCGCGGCCGGTATCCGCCTCCCAGGCCAGGCAGCTTTCCCCCTGATTGTCGATGCCGACCGCGTCGGGAACCGCGATCGCACCGGCGGCATTCAGGCAGGCGCGCAGATTGGCCAGCAATTCCTCAGGGTCGTGCTCCACCCGGCCGGCGCCGGGATAGATCTGGCGATGCGGCAGGCTGGCGATGATCCGGGTCCGGCCGGCGGCATCGACCAGCAGCGCGCGGGTGGAGGTGGTTCCCTGATCGATGGCGAGAACGGTCACCGGCGGTCTTCCCATCTGGCCTCGACCACGCCTGAGAGCCCGGCGGGCAGGTCGTCCAGCGGCACCAGGATGCGCCGCTCGGGCCGCGCGGTTATCCGCCTGGACAGGATCTCGCCTCCATCATGAACCAGCACCAGCCGCCCCGTCACCGGCCGGTCGACCCGGAATTGCAGATGGTCGTGCCCGGCACCGTGCCGTGCCCCGCCCGTCACGCGCTGCGGCACGACATAGGTGAGCGGCGATCCCGCCACCGTCAGGGTGACCGCCCCCGGTGCCGGCAGCCCGCCGGTCAGATCGCGGGCGATGGCGATGCCGGCCCGCCTGCCTTCCATCCAGCTCCAGCCGGCGGTTTCCACCGGCCGTAGCAGATTGCCGGCGGCAAAGATCATCGGATCGGAACATCGGCCGTAGTCATCGATCACCGGCCCGCCGCTGGCGCGGTCGCGCGCAAGATGGCTGCCGGCCAGCAGGCTGGCTTCGGGGCGGAAATCGCCGGTCAGGATCACACCATCGGTTTCGATCCGCCGGACCGTGCCGGCCGCATCGCGCACGGTCACCGCCGACACCCGGTCGCGGCCCTCGATCGTCTCAAGCCGGGTGCCGGTCAGCAGCGGCACGCCCAGCAGCCGCGGCAGCAGGGCCGACGGCCAGCGCGCCGTGGCATGCTCGCGGCCCTCGATCATCGCCACCGGCCGGATACCGGCGTGACGGCAGGTGAGCAGGGCCGCAAACGACACCAGCTCGGTCCCCACCACAACCGGTCGCGACACCGGTTTCAGATGGTCCAGATGCACCAGCCCCTGAAGGGCGCCGGTCGACAGCACCCCGCCAGGGCGGGTACCGCCGATCAACCGGGCGGCACGGCTGGATTCCCGCACGCCGGTGGCGATCAGCACCCGCAACGCCCTGATTACGCCCATCCCGTCCGGGGTCGAAATCTCCAGTTCCGGGCCGGGGCGGATCGCCGTCACCGTCACCCGGGTGCGGATATCAACGCCGGCCGCCTCGGCGGTCGCCACCAGCCGCCGGGCATAGGCCGGGCCACGCAGCAGACGGCGGAACTCACGCAGACCGAACGGGTGGTGGTCGCAATGGCGCGGAATCCCGCCGGCCATCGGCTCGCGGTCCAGAACCAGCACCCGCCCCATGCCCCGCCGTTTCAGTTCGGTCGCGGCGGCAAGCCCCGCCGGACCGGCGCCGATGATCGCCACATCGCACCAGTCGGTCCATCCGGTCATGTGTCACCGCCCGTCATCGGCACATCCAGCCGGCCGGCGGTGATCGCCGCCAGTTCCTGCGTGCAATAGAACCCCTGGCAGCGCCCCATGGTCACCCGCGTGCGGCGCTTCAGCCCGGCCAGGCTGCCGGCGGCCAAGGGGCCGGTCAGGGCCGCCTCGATCTCGCGCCGGGTCACCCGCTCGCAATGGCAGACCACGCCGCCATTGCCGGGGCATTGCCAGTCGCGGATCTCGTCCTCGGCCAGCATCGCCATCCGGGGCCAGACCGGATCGGCCAGTGGCGCCGCCCCGAATCCGAAGCCCGCGCACAGGTCGTGGACATGACGCGCCGTGCCCAGCGCCGAACTCAGGCCGGTCGAGCGGATGCCGCCAACGGTGACATAGCGCCGCCCGGCATCCAGGCGGATCTGATAGTCCTTGAATTCAGTGGCAGGGCGCAGGCCGGCATAGATTGCCGTCACATCGTGATCGGCCAGCGCCGGCAGGATCTCGGTGCCGCGGCGGATCAGCGCCGTCAGGGTTTCGGGCACCAGCACCGCGTGGTCGCGATCCTCCTGTTCCTCGGCGGTCGGCCCGACCAGCAGATTGCCGAAGGCGGTGCGGCAGACAACGACGCCCTTGGTGACCGCCGTCGGCACCGGCAGCAGGATGTGGCGGGTGAGCGCGGCAGCCGGCTTGTCATAGACCACGAACTGGCCCTTGCGCGGCCGGATGGTGAAATGCTGCGTCCCGGTCAGCATCGCGTCGATCCGGTCGCCATGCAGCCCGGCGGCGTTGATCACCAGCCCGGCCCGGACGACACCGCGGCTGGTCTCCAAGCGCCATATCTCACCATCGAACCGACCGCCGGTCACCTCCGCCCGGCACAGCAATCTGGCGCCGTTCTCAAGTGCCTGGCGCAGATAGGCATGCGGCGCCGACCATGGATCGATGACATATTCGCGCGGCACCCGGAAGGCCGCCCGCACCCCCGGCCCCAGTTCGGGCTCCAGCCGGCGGGCCTCGGCCTCGGTCAGCGGCATGACATCGTCGACACCGTTCTGCCGCGCCTGCGCCATCAGACCGGGCAGAAGGGCGGCCTCGGCCTCGCTCCATGCCACCACCATGGCGCCGGTGCGCAGCAGCGGCAGGTTCAACCGGTCGCGGATCGTCATGTATTCCTGATAGCCGGCGGCGATGCAGGCGGCTTCCAGCGATCCGGGCGGGGCATCGAAGCCGGTGTGAAGAATGGCGCTGTTCGCCTTGGACGCCCCGTCCAGAACATCGGCCGCCTTTTCGATCAGCACCACCCGCGCACCGTCGAGTGTGAACCGTCGGGCCAGCGCGCAGCCGATCACACCACCGCCGATGACGGCGGCATCAAAGACCTCACCATGGATATGGCCGGGATTATCCGTCATCTGCCGGTTCCTCCCCGATGGGCGGCACAAATCCCACCGCACGGCCCGCCCCCACCGCACGGCCCGCACAGGATCGATATGCCCGTTCGGTCATTTATCATCGATTAAACATGGCCATTCGGTCAATTTTGTCAAGATATCCACCTTGACTCGGGCATGTGCCGATGTCCTACTTTCAGAAGCGGAGGGCAGATATGCGGCCAAAACAGCGACAGGCACAGATCGCGGATATCATCTGGCAACAGGGCGAGATGTCGGTGGAGGCACTGGCGCTGTCGTTCGGGGTGTCGGTCGAAACCATCCGCCGCGACCTGGGCCAACTGGCCGAGGATGGCGTGCTCCAGAAGGTGCATGGCGGCGCACGCCGGCTGAAGCTCCATGCCGAGAGCAGCTTCAAGGATCGCATGGCCGAGGATGCCGAGGCCAAACAGGCGATCGCCGCCAAGCTTGCCCGGCTGGTGGAGCCCGGCGACACACTGTTCATCGATACCGGTTCGACCACCCTGGCCTGCGCCGAGGCGCTGGCGGGTATCGAGGCGCTGACCGTGATCACCAATTCGCTGAACATTGCCCAGGTTTTCGGTGCCAGCCCGCCATCCGCCACGATCTATCTGCTGGGCGGCACCTTCAGCCACGACAACAACCAGACCGTCGGGCCGCTGGTGATCGAACAGATCCGCGACTTCCAGGCCGATCACGCGATCCTGACCGTGGCGGCGCTGGATGCCGAGGTGGGGGCGATGGACGCCAATTTCGACGAGGCACAGGTCGCCCGCGCGATGATCGGCAATGCGCGCCATGTCTTCGTGGCGGCAAACCGCAGCAAATTCGGCCGCAAGGCGGCGTTCCGGGTCTGCGCGCTCGACGATATCGACGCGGTGATCACCGACGGGCCGCTCGACGCAACATATGAAGCCGCCATCAGAGCGGCGGGAGCGGACATCATCTAGATATCCGGGTATCCGCGCGCAAGGCCACGGGAGGGGTGGGCGCCGGAGAGGCCAAGACGGGGGGCGTGCAGGCAGATGCCGGCAGCAATCAAGTGGTATGTAAGGGTGGTGGACCGGCTGTCCGACTATGTCGGCATCGCGGCAATGGTCCTGGTCTTTCTCATGATCGGCGTGCTTCTGCTCGACGCCATCACGCGCAACGCGCTCGACATTCCGCTGCACTGGTGTGTCGAGGCAGCACAATTCCTGCTGCTCGCCTATTTCTTCATGGGCGGGCCGATGACCCTGAAGAACGACGATCACGTCCGCATGGACCTGATCTATCAGCACCTGTCCGATCGTGGCAAGGCGCTGCTCGACCTCATCACCTCGGCCTGCCTGATGTTCTATCTGGTGGTGATGACGGTGGGCTCCATCTCCAGCCTGCAATACGCGATCGCCACCGGCGAACGGCGGTTCTCGATGTGGAACCCGTCGATGATCCCGATCAAGTCGCTGCTGGTGGTCTGCCTGTTCCTGATGATCCTTCAGACCCTGTCGCTGATCTTCAAGCACATCGCCACCCTTCGCCGGGCCCCCCTGCATCAGCCGGCCCCGCACGGGGTGGATGTGCCATGAGCTATGAACTCATCGCCATCCTGATGTTCGCGACCATGGCCATGATGCTGCTGACCGGCCAGCGCGTCTTCGGCGCCATCGGGTTCGTTGCGGCCGGCGCCGCCCTGCTGCTCTATGGCAACGGCGCCATCGAAATGCCGTTCAATGCCACGTTGAAGCTGTTCAACTGGTTCCCGATGCTGACCCTGCCCCTGTTCATCTACATGGGCTATATCCTGTCGGAAGCCGGCATCGCCGAGGATCTCTACAAGGCCTTCCACATCTGGTTCGGCCGGCTGCGCGGCGGGTTGGCCATCGGCACCATCGTGCTGATGGTGGTCATTTCGGCCATGAACGGGCTGTCGGTCGCGGGGCTCGCCATCGGTGCCACCGTGGCGCTGCCGGAAATGCTCCGGCGCGGCTATGACAAGGTGCTGATCACCGGCGTCATCCAAGGCGGATCGTCGCTGGGCATCCTGATCCCGCCAAGCGTGGTGCTGGTGCTCTATGGCATGATCGCGCGGGCGCCGGTCGGGCAGCTATGGCTGGCCGGCTTGATGCCGGGGCTGATGATGGCGGCCATGTTCACGGCCTATGTCGTGATCCGCTGCCGGCTGAACCCGGCGCTCGCCCCCACGGTCACCGACGACGAACTGAACATGCCGCTGGGCCAGAAGCTGAAGCTGCTGCGCGCCGGCATCATCCCCTTCGTGATCTTCTTCACGATGATGGGCTTGTTCGTGATGGGCTATACCAGCCTGGTCGAAAGCTCGGCGATCGGCGCCACCGGCGCCACGCTGGCGGCGCTCGCCAAGGGCCGCCTGAACTGGGCGCTGCTCAAGACCACGTCGAGGAAGACGCTCGCCATCTCGTGCATGTTCATGTGGCTGATCCTGGCGGCGCTGGCCTTCGGCGCGGTGTTCGACGGCATCGGGGCCGCGCGGGCGATCGAAAGCCTGTTCATCACCAACTGGGAGCTCACCCCCTGGCAGGTGCTGATCATGATGATGGCCTCGTTCATCGTCATGGGCATGTTCCTCGACGACACCGCCATGCTGGTGATCGTGGCACCGCTCTATGTGCCGCTGGTCAAGGCGCTGGGCTTCGATCTGATCTGGTTCGGCGTGCTCTACACCATCACCTGCCAGATCGCCTATATCACCCCGCCCTTCGGCTACAACCTGTTCCTGATGCGGGCGATGGCGCCGAAAGAGATCACCCTGATCGACATCTACCGCTCGATCATTCCCTTCGTGGTGATGATGACCCTCGCCATCGTCCTGCTGATGATCTTCCCGCAGATCGCCCTCTGGCTCCCGAACCTCGTCTACGGGAAATAATCCGCCACTTCCGTCTCTTCCGCCCCCGGATCTCACCCCACCCCCGGCACCACGGCTTGGCGCGGCCCGATAGCAGACCGCGCCGGATGGAGAATGACGACATGAGTGACACCGAGAACAAGACCACCTCGGGCGAACCGGTCGCGGGCAGCCGCCGCCAGTTTCTGAAGGCCGCCGGCATCGGCGGCGCGGCGCTCGCCGCCGGCTCGACCCTGGCGGCACCGGCGGTGCATGCCAAGACGGCGCCGATCCGCTGGCGCCTGCAGACCTATTCCGGCGCGCCGCTTGGCGCCCATGTGATCAAGCCACAGATCGAGGCGTTCAACGCCGCCGCCAATGGCGAGATGGAGATCGAGCTGTACTATGCCGACCAGCTTGTGCCGACGGCCGAGCTGTTCCGCGCGCTTCAGAACGGCACCATCGATGCCGTGCAGTCCGACGATGCCACCATGGCATCGCCGGTCGACATCGCGGTGTTCGGCGGCTATTTCCCGTTCTCGTCGCGCTTCAGCCTGGATCTGCCGGTGCTGTTCCAGCGCTATGGCCTGAACGAGATCTGGAAAGAGGCCTATGACGAGGTCGACGGCGTGGAATGGCTGTCGGCCGGCGCCTGGGATCCGTTGCAGATCTTCACCAAGGAGCCGATCCGCTCGCTGGCCGATATGCGCGGCAAGCGGGTGTTCGGCGTGCCCACCGCCGGTAAATTCCTGTCGCGCTATGGCCTGATCCCGGTGACCGTGCCCTGGGATGATGTCGAGGTCGCGATCCAGACCGGGCAGTTGGATGGCGTCGCCTGGTGCGGCTTCACCGAGGCCTATGAGGTCGGCTGGGCGGATGTCTGCAATTACGCGCTGACCAACAATGTCTGCGGCGCGTGGTGCGGGTCGTATTTCGCCAATTCCAAAAGCTGGGAAAAGGTGCCGCCGCATCTGAAGCAGTTGTTCCTGACCACCATCGACCAGTCGCATTACTATCGGCAGGTCTGGTACTGGGGCGGTGAGGCGCAATTGCGCGTCACCGGCCAGAAGATGGAACTGACCAGCATTCCGCAGGCGGAATGGGCGCAGGTGGAAAAGGACGCCGAGCAGTTCTGGGACGAGATCGCCGATACCAGCCCCCGCGCGGCCAAGGTGGTCAAGATCCTGAAGGATTACGCCGCGGTGATGGAGAAGGCCGGCTTCCCCTATCGCTGACCGGCCCTATCGCTGACCGGCCCTATCGCTGACCGGCCCTATCGCTGATCCAGATGCCTCATCGTGCCGTGTCGGCCCTGCGCCGAAGCCCCATCAGGGCTTCGGCCAGGCCGACCACGGCGCAGCATACCGCCATCAGCACCACCGACGCAGCGGCGGCGGCCGGCAGGTCGGCGCCGGTCTCGGAAATCTTTGAAAACAGCAGCAGCGGCAGGATGTTGACCTGGGTGCCGACCAGCGCCAGCGCCGTGCCATAGGCACCGATCGCGACCGCGGCTGTCAGGCAGAAGGCCGCCACCAGCGCCGGCGCCACTTGCGGCAGCAGCACATCGCGGAAGGCGGCGAAACGGCTGGCGCCCAGGCTTTCGGCGGCATCGATCTGGCGGCTGTCGAAATTGACCAGCACTGGCAGCACCACCAGAACCACACGCGGGATCAGGTAATAGCAATAGGCGAAGCCGAGGCCGGCAGGGGTGAAGATCATCGCGCCGACCACCGCCGGATCGGCGCCCAGTTCCGCCAGCAGCAGGGTGAAGAAGCCGGCCCGGCCGAACACCAGGATGAAGCCATAGGCGACGATGAGGCCAGAGAAGGTCAGCGGCAGCGACAGCACGAACAGCAGCGCCTGCCGCCGGCCTTCCGGCTGTCGCGACAGATGCATGGCGACACAGAACCCGACGGCAACCGACAGCGCCGGTGCGGCGGTGCCCAGGATCAGTGTGCCGCGCAACCCCTGCCAGAACACCGGATCGTCGACCAGCCGGAGATAGGCGACGCCGCCCTCAGCCCCGGTCTCGGCGACCAGAACGGAGAGCGGCAGCACGAAGAACACCGCCAGACAGATGATCGCAGGCAGCAGCAACAGGGCCAGAAGCCGCGGCGGCAGGGTCATGGGGCGGGGGTGTCCTTCGGGTTGATGGCGCGCGCCGGGTTACTGACCGAGCACGGCCTTGGCCCAGCCGGCATCGATCACCGGCTTGGCGTCGCGGGCCTTGGCGACATCGACCGGGCGGATCTGCGGCGCGTCTGGCAGCTTGGCCAGCACCGCCTCGGGCAGTGCCACACCCGGCACCGACGGGCGCACGAAACCCTCGGCGAAGGTGGTCTGGCCCTGATCGGTCATGATGTAGTTCAGCCACAGCTTGCCGGCATCCGGATTGGGGCCGTCCTTGACCAGGCTGATCGCATAGGGTGCCGCGGCCGAGGCTTCGCGCGGGATCACCACCGCGACATCGTCGCCCATGCCGTCGACATATTTCGCCTTCAGACCGTCATTCTCATAACCGATCCAGATCGGGATCTCGCCCTTCACGAACTGGGCATAGGGCGTGGTGCCCAGGGTGCGCAGCACGTTGCCGGCCTTGTGCAGACGGCCCAGATAATCGATGCCCGGCTGGACATTGTCCATGTCACCGCCATTGCCGAAGGCGGCGGCGATGGTCACCACCTGGCCCTGGCCGGCGGTGCGCGGATCCAGATAGACGATGCTGTTGCGATAGGCATCGCCCAGCAGATCTTCCCAGCTCTGCGGCACGTCCTTGACCAGCTTGGTATTGACCAGGAACGCCACGTTCAGGGTGTGAATGGTGAACCACTGGCCGGCCGGATGACGGAAGGGTTCCGGCAGCTTGTCGAAATTCACCGGCTGGAAATCCGCGACCACGCCCTTTTCCACCGCGTCCAGCGCCGAGCCGGCGAAGTAATAGGCGGTATCGGCCTGCGGACGGTTGCGCGACTTGTCGAGCGCCACCACCGTGGCGGCGGAGCCAAGATCGTTATAGACGATCTCGACGCCCGGATAGCGCGCCTTGAACGCCTTGAACTGTGCGGCCCAGTTGGCCCATGTCGGCCCGGTGTCGAACGACACCACCAGGCCCTCTTCCTTCGCCGCGTCATACAGCGCCTGTTCGCCCTGATAGAGTTCGGGGCCGTCGAAGGCCAGGGCGGCGGTGGCGGTCATAGTGCCGGCGGCCATCAGCAGGGCCGCGGCCGTCTTCTTCCAGATGCTGGTGCTCATCGGATCGGTTCCCGTTGGTGCTCGATGCGGTGGGCCGCCTTGGTCGCGGCCCGTCATCATGATCGGAAGGTCGGCGTCGGGGTCATCAGCGGCCGCCCGGCAGCAGCCGGATCGCCTCTGGCGGAATCGCGATTGCTTCGACGGCATCGCGACGGCGGGTTTCGACCATCACCAGCCCGCCTGCGACCGACAGGTCGAGGCGGCGGAGATTGCCGAGGAAACGATCGGCCACGATCCGGCCGGCAATCAGGTTCGGCGCATCGGGCGCCGGCGCCGCCACCACGTCCTCGGGCCGGACCAGCACGGTCACGGCGGCGCCGGTCGCATGGCCGGCGGTGGCGGTGATCAGCCGGCCGATCGGTGTTGCCACCAGATCAGGGCCGATCACCTCGCCCGGCCACAGATTGGCGTGGCCCACAAAACCCGCGACCGCGTGGCTGGCCGGGCATTCATAGAGCGCGCGGGGCGTGTCGACCTGCAACAGCCGGCCATCCTTCAGCACCGCGACGCGATCGGCCATCGACAGCGCCTCTTCCTGATCATGGGTCACGAACAGGGTGGCGATCCCGGCCGCGCGCTGGACCCGCAGGATTTCGTCGCGCATGCCGGCGCGCAGGCCCGCATCCAGGGCCGACAGCGGTTCGTCCAGCAACAGCGCGCGCGGATCGAACACCAGTGCCCGCGCCAGCGCCACCCGTTGCTGCTGCCCGCCCGACAGCGAGGCCGGCAGCCGCGCGCCGAAGCCGTCCAGCCCCACCTTGGCCAGCGCCTCGATCGCTTTCGCCGCGCGCGGCCCCCGTCCCATACCGCGCAGCTTCAGCGGATAGGCGACATTGTCGGCGGCGGTCATATGCGGGAACAGGGCATAGGCCTGGAACACCACGCCCAAAGCCCGTTCCTTCACCGGCACCCGCGCCACGTCGCGGCCGTCGATCAGGATGCGGCCGCGATCGGGGATCAGAAAGCCGGCCAACAGGCGCAGCAGCGTGGTCTTGCCGGACCCGGACGGCCCGATCACCGCCAGCAACTCACCGTCGCCGATCGTGAGGTCGATATCCTCGACACCGGCGCCGCCGGCCGGATAGCGGAAAGCGATGTTCTCGAAATGCACGCTCATCGCCTCAATTCCCCTCAGCCGGGCCAGCCACCGCCGCCCGCTTGCGCCTGCCACCACCGGCCGCCGCCAGCGCCGATCCGCCGGCCGCCACCATGGCCAGCACCAGCAGCACCACGGTGGCAGCACAGGCAAAGCCGGTGGCGCCATAAAACGCCTGCAACAGCACGATCGGATAGGTACGGTCCAGGAATCCGGCGATCAGGTTCGACAACTGGAACTCGCCGATCGACAGCGCCGCCACCATCACCAACCCCGATGTCAGGCTGTGGCGCAGCGATGGCAGCACGATATCGGCGAAGCGCTGCCGGAAACCGGCACCAAGCGTGGCCGCCGCCGCCTCAAGCTGCGCGAGGCCCAGCGCCTGCATGTCGGCCAGCAGCGTGTTCAGCAGATAGGGCAGGGTCAGCACCACATGGGCGGCGACCAACAGTTCGAACGAGCCCAGCCATGGCAGGGTCGATGACGAGAACACCAGAATGAACCCGAAACCCAGCACCAGTTCCGGTACCGCGACCGGCATCAGCGAGGCGATCCGCGCCGCCACCCGCACCCCGCGCGCGGCGGCATTGTGGATCGCATAGGCGGCCGGTACCGCGATCAGCGCATCGATCACCGCGGTCGCCGCCAGCACCTTCAGGCTGGTGACGAAGGCGCGGCGGAAGCTGGCATCGGCGGCCAGCTCTTCATACCAATGGGTGGTGAAGCCGGTGGGCAGCAGGGTGTTGGTCCAGCTCTGCCCGAACGAGCCCATCACCAGCAGCACGATCGGCGCCGCCAGATAGACCAGATGGAGTGCGGTGACGAGTGCCATCGATGCGGGGTCCGGTGCCGGAAAGGCCGGGATGCCGCGACATCCCGGGTGACGGGCGCATTATCGTTTTCTTCCATTTCAGCCACCAATGATCGTTTGATTACAGATCAGCGATGGCCGGATGGCAGCAACGATCAGGCGGCGGATCAGAGGGCGGCATCCAGCGCCAGCATCCGGCGCGCGATGCGGGCGCGGGCATCGGTCACGTCGGCGCAGATGATCGCGCCGTCGACCACCGGCGCATCGGCCAGCGTCAGCACCAGCTTGTCGAAATGCAGGCCATAGGCGATCTCAGACAGCGTGCCATAACCGCCGCCCACCGCCACCAGCACAGGGCACGCCCGGGCGATCAGGGCGTTGCGCACCGGGCCGATGCCGGTTGCCAGCGGCACGGTCACATAAGGGTTGGCCATCCGCCAATCCTCGTCGGGCACCAGCCCCAGAACCAGCCCGCCGGATTCGGCGGCACCGCGGCTGGCCGCCGCCATCACCCCGCCCTTGGCCCCCGTCAGCAACACCAGCCCCAGCCCGGCGATGGCGGCGCCCAGCGCGCGGGCGATGGCTTCCTGGTCGCCCACCGGCTCCCGCGGGCCGATCACCGCCACCGGCAGACGGCGCATGCCGCCGCCGGCCGCCAGCATGGCCACGGCGTCTTCGGCCGCCACCGGCGCCACATCGGCCGGCAGCGCCGTCTGGTCCTGCCAGGCCAGCGCCCAGGGGTCGAAGGATCGCGCCGTCACACCATCATTGCGCCAGAGCCTGCCGTCTGCCACGAAGAGCTGCGGTTCCATCACCATCTCCGGTCCGATCGGAACCGGGCTCGCGGCCCGGCGGGGGTGTGTGTAAACTATCTTCCAAAATCCTCCGCGTCCAGAGCCGGCGATCAGATGGGATGATGATGCATGACCAGGGATGCCGACCAGATGATCAGGGCTGAAGACGACGCCGGCGGCACCGGCGACGATGACCGGCTGAGCCCGCGTCAGGCCGATATCCTGGCCATCGTCCGCGATCAGGGTTTTGCCACCATCGATGCCCTGGCGCGCCAGTTCGACGTCTCGGCTCAGACCATCCGGCGCGAGATCATCCGGCTGGACGCGCAGAAGCGGCTTCAGCGCTTTCATGGCGGTGCCGGCGTCATCGAACCGGCCGTGCGGCCGGTCTATGCGGAAAAACAGGCCACCCAGACCGGCGCCAAGGACAGCATCGGGCGCTGCGCCGCGGGGCTGATCCCCGATGGCGCCGCCATGTTCCTGGATGTCGGCACGACGGTCGAGGCCGTGGCGCGGGCGCTGGCCGGGCGCGGCGGCTTCACCATCGTCACCAACAGCCTGCCCGCCGCCATGCTGCTGGCCGCCGGATCGGGCCGTGGCGGCGGTGCCTCGGAGATCTATGTCACCGGCGGCAGTATCCACGGCCCCGATGGCTCGCTGATCGGTGACACCACCATATCGGGGCTCGACCGGTTCCGCTGCGACGTGGCGGTGATCGGCTTTTCAGGGGTCGATGACGATGGCGCGCTGATGGATTTCGATCTGCACAAGGTCGCGGCCAAGCAGGCGATGATCCGGGCGGCGCGCATGGTGATCGCCGTGGGCGTGGCATCCAAATTCACCCGCGCCGCCCCGGTGCGGATCGCCGCACTGGCCCAGATCGATCGCATCGTCACCGATGCCATGCCGCCACGCCACATCACCGACGCCGCGGCCCATGCGGGCACCCGCGTCGTGGTTGCCTGACGGACGGCCAGCCGGCCTCAGGCTCAGGCCGCGGCCGCCCGGCTTCTGACCACCAGCCCCTGCATGGCCACGCCGATCGGCCCGGCTTCGTCCAGCAGCCGCGCGGTGGTCAGGCCCACGCCATGGGGCTGCATCACTGTGGTGGCGTCCACCCCCACCCATTCGCCCACCGGGGCGCGGTGCAGATGCACGGTCAGGTCGGTGTTGACGAAGGTGAAGCGGTCGGGTGGCAGAGTCCAGCTAATGCCATTGCCGAAATCCGCCGCCGCCATCACCCGCATCGCCGGTGAATTCGGCACGCCCGCCACCAGCGGCACCGCCAGGCGGAACCACACCGCCGCCGGCCCCGGCCGGCGGACCGATCCGGTGGCGCAGCGCGACTCCATGGCGGTGTAATGGAAGGACGGCACCTCCGGCATGCCCGGAATACGCACCGGTTCGCTGCAATCCGCCGGCGGCGGCAGGCCCGGACCATCGGTCCGGGGCGGCGACAGGTCCAGCGCCTCTTCGCGCATCATCACCGCAACCGCGCGCGCCACCTCCTGCTGCCCGGCCATCAGCGACAGCCCGGCCCGCTGCACCGACCGACCGCCTCCGGCCGTCGCCACGATCCTCAGCGGCGCCACCGGCACCGGGCGCAGCAATTCCATGGTCATCCGGCTGAGAAACCAGCCCGGCTCGCCGACCATGCGCTCCGCCGCATGCGCCAGCAAAGCCGCCGGCGCGCCGCCGTGCTGGGCCGTCTCGCTCCACGGCCCCCGCGCCAGGGGCGAGGACAGGACATCGCCCTCCCCTTGCCAGAAATAAACGTATAGTTGTTCAGACTGTGGCAAATTGCTCATTTAAAGTTGTATTCCCAGCGTCTTTATAGTTGCGGAACTGTTTTGCCCAGGCTCTGAATTTCATCACGGGTCCATCACCGTGCGCAAGACTTGGTGTCGCCCAATGCATCTTATGGTTCCAGATCGGCACATCATCGCTCACCTGTTTGATGGCTTCATCAACCAGAGCGAGACTCATATCCGGAATCCGCACGCCCTCAAGGCGGGCAAGCAGGCTGAAGCGGACATCGACGATCCCGTCATCGATCGGCGTCACCGCATCGACGAACAGGATTTCTGCGACATCACCGATCCTGAAGCGGACGGTTGCGAAGAACGGACCATACAGCGTGGTCTGGATATAACCGTCCTGCAGCCCGACGGGCGTGCGGAACCGGTGCAGGATGTTCACGTCCAGCACCGGCCCCCTCGGCTGGCAGCGATCCACCACCGCCAGGCTGTCGACCCCATGCAGATAGTGAAAATGGGTGCTGTCGACAATATTCTCCTGAATCTCCTGCCAGACCGTGTTGGCCCGCCAGTGATGCCGGCGATAGCGCGACCAGCCACGATGGCCATATTCCGGCAGCACCGGCGTCTCGAAGCCCGGCGCCTGTCCCTCCGGATGCCACCAGCCCAGCAGCAGACCGTTCTGTTCCACCACCGGCCATGCGGTTACGGCGCGCGATCCGCCAAGCCGGGCGTCGGGGCTGTAGGGAATGCCGCTGCACCGCCCCGCCTGATCGAAACGCCAGCCATGGAACGGGCATTGCAGCTCCGTGCCCTGCACCCGGCCGCCATGGCCCAGATGCGCCCCCAGATGCGGACAATAGGCGTCGAACAGATGGGCCGTGCCCTCGGCGTCGCGCCACAGCACGAATTCGCGGCCGAAGGCCCGGAACGGTCTGACATCATTGGGTTTCAGCTGATCGGCATAATCGATCTGATACCAGCCGAACGCATAGGGTTCATATGGAAATCGGTCCATGACTTCAACTCCCGGTGAGGCTCGACTCTTCTTGTGATTGCACAAACTCTACGGCTGCCTCAGAGCGCTTGCAACAAGAAATGAAAGATGGTTCAATCTTTGCCATGGCATATCGACGCACGAAAAAGGTCGAGGAACGGCTTGCCCGGACCCGCGAGGACATCGTCACCGCCGCCCTCACCCTGGTGGCGGGCGGTGGCTATGCGGCTGCCAGCATGCCGGCGATCGCCGCACAGGCGCAGGTCTCGACCGGGCTGCTCTATCGCTATTTCCCGTCCAAGGCCGATCTGTTCGAAGAGGTGTTCCGCCGCGCCAGCCAGCGCGAGATCGACGCCTGCACCCGTGCCGCCGCATTGCCCGGCGCGGCGCGCGACCGTCTGGCGGCCGTGGTCGAGACATTCGCCCGCCGTGCCCTGAAAGGGCCGAAGCTGGCCTGGGCGCTGTTGGCCGAGCCGGTCGATCCGGCGATCGAGGCCGAACGGCTGCGCTATCGCCCGCCTTACCGCGACATCTTCGCGGGCATCATCCGCGACGGCATTGCCGCTGGCGAGGTGATGCCCCAGGACGCCGACATCCTGGCCTCGGCGATCGTCGGCGCGATCGCCGAGGCGATGGCCGGCCCGCTGACGACGCCCACGGCCACGGCCGATGCCGACCATCTTGTCGGCACCGTCACCCGCTTCTGCGTTCAAGCCCTGGGCCCCCGGCCCGATGGCTCGCCCGTCCGGATGGAACAGCAACCGCTGGCCGCCACGCTGCCTTGAGCTGCCGCAGACATATCTGCCCAAGGAGACCTCCATTGACCCGCTTCTTTCAGGATCCGCCGCAGATCACCAACCGGTTCCGCACCGATCCGGCCCTGCGCAACACGATTGAACGGCTGGTGCCGCGCGATGCCTTTGAAGACGCGCAGGTGACGCTCGACCGGTTCGGCGCAAGAGCCGCCGCCGAACTGGCGCCACTGGCCGATCAGGCCGAGCGCCACGAGCCGGAGCACACCGCCTTCGACAGTTGGGGCCGCCGGGTCGACCGGGTGGATGTCGACGCCTCGTGGCTGCGGCTGGTTGCGATCGGCCAGGAAGAAGGGCTGGTGGCACTGCCTTACGAGGCGCCATACGGTCCCTGGTCGCGCATCATCCAGGCAGGCATGGTCAATCTGTATGATCCGGTCTCGGCGATGGCCACCTGCCCGCTGGTGATGACCGATGGCGCCGCCCGTTTGTTGAGCGAACATGATCCCGAACTGGCGGCACGCTATGTGCCGAAGCTCACCGCCCGCCAGGGTGGCTGGACCTCGGGCCAGTGGATGACCGAAGCCGCCGGCGGCTCGGATGTCGGGCAGAGCGAGACCACCGCCCGCCCGCTCGGCGATGGCCGCTATGCGCTGAACGGCCTGAAATGGTTCACCTCCGCCACCACCTCAGAGATGGCGCTGGTGCTGGCGCGCCCCGATGGTGCCGCCCCTGGCAGCCGCGGTCTGTCGCTGTTCCTGGTCGAGCTGAAAAACCCCGATGGTAGCTGGAATGGCATCGAGGTCCGCCGGCTGAAGGACAAGCTGGGCACCCGTGCCCTGCCCACGGCGGAGCTTGAGTTGAAGGACATGATCGGTGTGCCGGTCGGCGGCATCGGGCGTGGCGTCGCCAAGATGGGCGGGCTGTTGAACATCGCCCGGCTGTGGTCGTCGTGGAGCGGCCCGGCCGGCACCGGCCATCTGCTGGCGCTGGCGCGCGACTATGCCGGCCGCCGGCGGGTCTTCGGCTCGCCCCTGGCCGAGAAACCGATCCATCTGGGCTGGATCGCGCGCATCGCCGCTGAATATGAAGCCATGCTGGCGCTGACCTTCCACACCGCCGGGGTGATGGGGGCCGCCGAACATGGCGACAACACCGGCCTGGCCCGGCTGCTGGCGCCGCTCACCAAGCTGGCCTGCGCCCGTCAGGGCGTATGGGCGACCAGCGAGTTGCTGGAAAGCTTCGGCGGCGCCGGCTATGTCGAGGACACTGGCATCCCGCGCATTCTGCGCAATGTCCATGTCAACTGCATCTGGGAGGGCACCACCTCGGTGCTGGCCCATGACGTGCTGCGGGTGCTGACCACCACCGATCTGGGTGGCGCGCTGGTCGACGACATGCAGCGCCGTCTGGCCGATCTGCGGGCGCCGGCCCTCGATCCGGTCCGCCAGGCCATCGGCCGTGGCTTTGCGACCTTGTCGCCCCTGCTGGCGGAGCCGACCGAAGCCGACGGCCGCCGTCTGGCCTGGGGGCTTGCGCGCTGCGTGCAGGCAACGCTTCAGGCCGAAGCCGCCGACTGGCGGATCGCCGTCAAGGGCGATGGCAGCGCGCTGACCGCCGCCATGCTGATCACCCGCGAGCCGCTGGTCCAGCCGGCGACCGGCGATCTGGGGGGCGATGCCCTCGGTCATCTGGCGATGGGCACCACCGACCGGCGCCATGACGAGCAGGCCGCCTGAACCCCACAACAAGAACGCTCCGCAACGGAGCCGGATGCACCATTCCCAGGGAGGGAACAGCCATGTGGACGCTCGACGCGGTGCTCGCCAGCGCCGCCGCCAAGTTCAAGACCCGTGAGGCGCTGGTCGCGGGCGACCGGCGCCTGAGCTTCGCCGATCTGGATGCGGCGGCCAGCGACGCCGCCGCCCGCCTTCAGGCGCTGGGCATCGGCCCCGGCGACGCCGTGGCGCTTCAGGGCCGCAACACCATCGATTGGGTGGTGGCCTTCTTCGGCGCGGTCCGCGCCGGTGCCGTGACCGTGCCGATCAATCACAAGCTCGCCGGCCCCGAAACCGCCTATATCCTCGATCACAGCGACGCCAGATTGTGGCTGGTCGATCGCGACCTCGCCCATGGCGCCGACATCGCGGGCGCGGCGGTCGTGCGGCCGCTGGATGCCGCCGATGACGGCGACCTGCCCGGCCTGTTCTCCGGTGCGGCACCCGGTGACGGCCCGGCCCCGGTGACCATGACCGATACCGATCCGGTCGAGATCCTGTACACCTCCGGCACCACCGGCCGGCCGAAGGGCTGCCTGCACAGCCATGCCAATGTCCTGCTGGCGGGGGTGGGGTCCAGCCTGGTCTATGGCCTGGGGCCCAGCGACCGGGTGCTGCTGGCGATGCCGGTCTGGCACAGCTTTCCGCTCAACAACATGCTGATCAACAGCATCTTCGTCGGCGCGACCGTGGTGCTGCTGCCCGAATATCACCCGCTGCATTTCGTCCAGACCATGCGTGATGAAGGCTGCACCCTGTTCTTCGGCGCGCCGATCGCCTTCCTGATGCCGCCGCGCATGCTGCCGCATTTCGACAGCATCGATCTCTCGCATGTCAGGGCCTGGATCTATGGCGGCGGGCCGATCGATGCCGGCACCGCGCGCATGCTGGCGGAACGCTACAGATCCGACCGGTTCTATCAGGTTTTCGGCATGACCGAGACCGGCCCCACCGGCACGGCGCTTTACCCCGAGGAACAGATCGCCAAGGCCGGATCGATCGGCCGGGTCGCGGTCAGCGGCTGCGACCTGAAGGTCATGCGCGATACCGAAACCGAGGCCGGCCCCGGCGAGACCGGCGAAATCTGGCTGCGCTGCCAATCGATGATGCTGGGCTATCACAAGGATCCCGACGCCACCGCCGCCGCCTTCCATGATGGCTGGTATCGATCGGGCGACCTCGCCCGCATCGACGAGGATGGCTATCTGTTCATCATCGACCGGCTGAAGGACATGATCGTGACCGGTGGCGAGAACGTCTATTCCAAAGAGGTGGAAGACGTGCTGGCCGGCCATCCGGGCATTGCCGAGGTGGCGGTCATCGGCACGCCGCACGAGGAATGGGGCGAGACCGTCACCGCGATCATCGTCGCCAGGGCCGACACCGCCATCGACGAGGACGAGGTGAAGGCCCATTGCGCCGCCAACCTCGCCCGCTACAAGATCCCGCGCATCATCCGCGTGGTCGACGCCCTGCCCCGCACCCCCACCGGCAAGCTTCAGAAGTTCCTGCTGCGGCAGGGGGCGTGACCGGCGCGCCGGCGCGGTCAACACGGATGACATTGATTGTGGCATCGGTCGATGCCACAATCAGTGCCTGACACTGGAGACTGGACCATGCGCACCACCATCGCCTTCGATGACGAGTTGCTGGCAAAGGCACAGGCCTGCACCGGTCTGACCGAGAAGTCCGCATTGGTGCGCGAGGCCCTGAGGGCGCTGATCGAACGGGAAAGCGCCCGTCGCCTCGCGCGGCTGGGCGGTAGTGAGCCCGCATTGGACGACATCCCGCGCCGTCGGCCCCATCCGTGACGATCGCCGATCCCGCATGATCCTCGTCGATACCTCGATCTGGATCGACCATCTGCGCGCCCGCGACGACGCTCTGGCAGCAGCACTCGATCATGGCCGGGTGCTCACGCATCGTTTTGTCATCGGCGAACTGGCGCTCGGCAACCTGCGACAGCGCCAGATCATTCTGGCCGCTCTTGATGACCTTCCAGAAGCCATCATGGCCACGGATGGTGAGGTCCGTCTGTTCATCGACACGCACCAACTGGCCGGGCGCGGTATTGGATATGTCGATGTTCACCTGCTCGCCGCCACACGCCTGACACCGGATGCCCGACTGTGGACGCGGGACAAGCGACTGCGTCACATTGCCGAAGAGCTTGGCATCGCCGCCGCCTGACCGTCCCCCATCCCTGCCAATGCCGGTCAGTCCTGAACCTGGCGGGCGCCGGCGCCGCGCCCCGGCACGCCGCTCGACGCCACGGGGCGCGGGGCGAAGCGGCCGTGGATCAGCATGCGGTCATACATCACCAGCGCGCCGGCCATCGCCGGGTTGAGCGCCAGCCGCCCCGGCAGGCGCACCACCGCCGAACACCGCCGGCGGGCGGCGGCCGAGAGGCCCTCCGGCGCGATCAGATACACCGCCTGCTCAGGGTGGGGGATATAGGGCATGCTGTCCAAGGCGTCGTCGATCTCGATGCCGATCAGCATGGCGCGGTCGGGGAGCATCAGCCCCTCGATCGCCGGCAGCCGGAAGAACGGCAGATGGCGGTTCGAGGTCGAGGTATCCGCCTGGGCCGCCTTTCGCGTCAGTCCCGCATCCGAGATGGCGAAGGCATAGGCGGCGCCGAAGGCATGGGCGGCCCGGAACAGGGTGCCGGCATTCATCGGCCGGGTCACCGCCTCCAGCCCGATCGCGAAAAACCCCCGCATCTCCATCGCCGTCACGCCCCGCCATCGCTGTGTCCGGCCTCTCGATACCGCCGATAGCCATCGGCGCGCAAGATGCAAGCCGGGCAGGTGCCGCAGCCATGGCCCCAGTCATGGGGCAGGCCACGCGTCCCCAGATAACAGGTATGGCTCTCGGCGATGATCAGGTCGACCAGGCGCTGGCCGCCCAGCCGCGCGGCTAGCGCCCAGGTTTCGGCCTTGTCGATCCACATCAGGGGCGTGTGCAGCACGAAGCGCCGGTCCATGCCCAGGTTCAACGCCACCTGCACTGCCTTGATGGTGTCGTCGCGGCAATCCGGATAGCCGGAATAATCGGTCTCGCACATGCCGCCGACGATATGGTCCAACCCGCGCCGGAAACCGAGAGCCGCCGCGAAGGTGAGGAAGATCAGGTTGCGGCCGGGCACGAAGGTGTCAGGCAGGCCGTCATCGCGCAGGCCGATCTCCACCGCCCGGGTCAGGCTGGTTTCCGACATGGCGCCCAGCACCCCGAGATCGAGGGTATGGTCATCGCCCAGCCGCGCGGCCCAGCGCGGATTGATCGCCGCCATGCCGGCCCGCAACGCCTGCCGGCAATCCAGTTCCACCCGGTGGCGCTGGCCGTAATCGAAGCCCAGCGTCTCGACCCGCTCGAAATGCTCCAGCGCCCAGGCAAGGCAGGTGGCGCTGTCCTGGCCCCCTGAGAACAGCACCAGGGCGCCGGATGTCCGCGCCGGCGCGGTCATGCCGCCACCTCGTCCAGCCCCAGGCAGGTGCAGATGTCGCCGGTACTGTCGCGATGCACCGTCACCCGGGCGAGCCCCGGAAGACTGCCCGCCAGCCGCCGCCAGATCCAGCCGGCCAGGTTCTCCATGGTCGCGGGGCCCAGATCCGCCACCTCGTCGAGCAGGCGATGATCCAGCCCGTCGCGGGCATCAGCAAGCGCGCGTTCAAACAGGCCAAGGTCGAGAACCATGCCGCTCAGCGGATCGGGCCGACCGCGGATCACCACCTCGGCACGGTAGGAATGGCCATGGATGCGGCGGCTGGGCTCGGCATCGACCACGCGATGCAGAGTATGCGCCGCCTCGAAGCGGAACTGCTTGGACAGCTCGAACATCACGCGATCCCGATCAGCTTGTGGGTCTGAAGGCTCAGGCGCCAGTCCGGATGGGCCAGACACCAGGCGACGGCCGCTTCGGTGTTGCGCGTCTGCGCCGGGCCATCCATGGGCTGCACCCAGCGGTGCACGAAATCGATATCACCCAGGGCGATGCCACCCGGGGCAATATCGTCCAGGTCGTCGGGCATCAGCCCGGCCTGCGGAAACACCAGCTTCAGTTCCTGGCCCCGGCGCTGGACCAGCCTCGTTCCGGCCTTGGGGCTGACACAGATCCAGTCGATGCCGTCGGGTGCGGCGATCGTGCCGTTGGTCTCGACCGCGATCTCGAAATCCAGCGCCTTGACCGCGGCGATCAACGCCGGATCGAGTTGCAGCAGCGGCTCGCCGCCGGTGAACACCACATAGCGGTGCCGGCGGCCATTGCCCCAGCACGCGGCAATCGCCGCCGCCAGCCTCTCAGGGGTGGCGAAACGGCCACCGCCGCCGCCGTCGCTGCCCACGAAATCGGTGTCGCAGAACCGGCAGATCGCATCCGCCCGGTCCACCTCGCGCCCCGACCACAGATTGCACCCGGCAAAGCGACAGAACACCGCGGCCCGACCGGCCTGCGCGCCCTCGCCCTGCAAGGTCAGGAACAATTCCTTGACCGTGTAGCTCATCATATCCCTCATCGCTGCGGGCATCAGCTGATACGGCGATCGCCGCGTGCCGGTGAAGCCGGCTGCCCGTGAGGCCATCTTGAAGCATGATCCGGCTCTCAGGTCCACCATGCGGCATTCACATGCCGCATATGCGCATTCGTTTCTTTCAACAAGCAATGGCGTGGATTATGGTTTGGACATGGCGCCGATTTGAGGCTTCAGCTTGCGGGGCGCCTTCATAAAAATGCCGCTAAAGAGAGGCGGATCGATCCCGCCGGCAGCCGACCGCCCGCGGGATTTTTTTGTGTCCGCGGTTCAGGGGCCGCCGGCGCATCACGATCCGCGAACCGGTTGGACGGAAGGACATGCGCGCATGACCGCAATGGTCACGCTGGAGGGTGTCGCGAAGAGATATGCCGCACGCGGCACCGCGACCGCCGTCTCGGCACTGGACGGGATCGACCTTACGGTCGAGGCCGGCGAAATCTATGGCATCATAGGCCGCAGCGGCGCCGGCAAAAGCACGCTGGTGCGCTGCATCAACCTGCTGGAGCGGCCGACACAGGGCCGGGTAACGGTGGCCGGCGTCGACATGATGGCGCTGGATCGCGCCGGGCTGATCGCCGGCCGCCGCCGGATGGGCATGGTGTTCCAGCATTTCAACCTGCTGTCGTCGCGCAGCGTGTTCGACAATGTCGCCCTGCCACTGGAACTGGCCGGTGTCGGGCGGGCGGAACGCCGCCGTCGCGTAGACCCGCTGCTCGACATGGTCGGCCTCGCCGACAAGGCCGGCCGCTATCCGTCGGAACTCTCCGGCGGCCAGAAACAGCGCGTCGGCATCGCGCGGGCGCTGTCGAACAGCCCTGAACTGCTGCTCTGCGACGAGATCACCTCGGCGCTCGATCCTGAAACCACCCAGCAGATCCTGTCGCTGATCGTCGATCTGAAGCAGCGACTGGGCCTGACCGTGGTCGCCATCACCCACGAGATGGGCGTGATCCGCGAGATCTGCGACCGGGTGGCGGTGATGGAAGCCGGCCGGATCATCGAACAGGGGCCGGTCTATGACGTGTTCACCGACCCGAAACACCCAACCACCCGCAGCTTCGTGTCCAGCGAGGTCGATCTTGCCATCCCCTCAGGGCTCAAGCGCCGCTTCGATGCCGGCGCCGCCCTGCCCGCCGGCGCCGGCCGCAACGCCGTCGTGCGGATCGTGTTCAAGGGCGATGCCGCCTTCGAGCCGGCGATCGCCCGGCTGGCCACCGATCGCGGCATTTCGGTCAACATCCTTCATGGCCGGATCGAATACATCCAGGGTCGCCCCTTCGGCCTGATGCTGGTGGAAGTGCCCGGCGGCGAGCCCCAGGGCGCGGCCGTCGTCGACTTCATCAACGGCCTCGGCCTCGATGCACGGATTACAGATCATGTTCCAGTGGTTTAACGCAGTCTTCCCGCCGCAGCTCATCGACCTGCTGCTGCGCGCGACCGGCGAGACCGCCTATATGGTCGCCGTCGCCACCCTGATCGGCACCCTGATCGGCGGTCCGCTCGGCATTTCGGTCGCGGTCACCGGCCGTGGCCGGCTCTATGGCGCGCCGGCCTGGAACCGCATCGCCGGCGCCGTGGTCAATGCCACCCGCTCGATCCCGTTCATCATTCTGGCGGTGGCGATCATCCCGTTCACCCGGCTGGTGGCCGGCACCTCGATCGGCACCTCGGCCGCGATCGTGCCATTGACCGTGGCCGCGATCCCGTTCATCGCCCGGCTTGTGGAAGGTGCCATTCACGAGGTCGATCGCGGCCTGATCGAAGCCGCCCATGCCATGGGTGCCAGGCCGTTGCAGATCGTGCTGAAGGTGCTGCTGCCCGAGGCCCTGCCCGGCATCGTTCACGGGCTGACGCTGGCGGTGGTGTCGCTGATCGGCTATTCGGCCATGGTCGGCGCGGTCGGCGGCGGCGGCCTTGGCGATCTGGGCATCCGCTATGGCTATCAGCGCTTCATGCCCGAGATGATGATCGCGGTGGTGGTGCTGCTGATCGTGCTGGTTCAACTGGTGCAGTCGGTGGGCGACCGGATCGCCAAGACGGTCAACAAACGGCACCGGTGACGGTGTCATCCCGGGTCCGGTCAGGACGAACACCTGATCGGACCCGGACGTTTGCCACCAAGACCTACCAGCGGCCCGAGAAGGTCACCTCGAACACGACATCGTCCAGATGGGGTTTCAGGGCCTGGACATGCCGGGTCGCGGCCTCATGCCATGCCTTGCTTCGGCCGGCGCCGTTCTTGTGGCGCCTCAGTTCAAGCACCGCCGGCAGCACCAGATGCCAGCGGGATGAGACCCCGGTGTTCTGAAAGCGCTTCAGGCTGCCTTCGGGGTAATCCAGCGTCGCCGTATCGATGGTGGGCGCGCTGACCACGATACTCTGCAAGGCATATCTGTCCTTGCGGATCCGGCCCCCGCGCCTCGGGTCGCGCTCGCGGGTGGCATAGCGTGTGTTGGCGATCTGGGTCAGCCGGGCGTGCGGGCTGAGACCGGCCCGCTCAAGGCCCGGAAAGCGGACACGCAGGCTCTGGATACGGCGGTCATACTGGCCTGGATAGAGCGCGTCGAACATCTCGTCGGTGAGCTCGAAATAGGTCTCGCCCTGTTCGATCAAGGTGGTCAATGCCGATCCATCACCGCCGGGCGCCGGAAGCTCGCTGATCGCGACGCGCATGGTGGCGCTCTGGCTCTGCTGATTCAAGATCGAGTGGAAATAGGCGGCCTCAAGCCGCTCGACATCCAGGGCAAGCCAATAGGGGGCGTTCAGGCGCTGATAGTCGCCGCCCGGACTTGTCGTCTTGATGAAACTGGCGCCGTTGGTCTCTCCAGTCTCATATTCATAGAGCCTCACCAGCAGCTTGCAGAAATCCTGTGTCGTCGCCCATTCCTCCTCGAAGAGTGATTTGAGGTCGTCGACCAGCCACTGATAGAAATCGAGATTGGCGAAACTGGCCGCCTTCACCCGTCTGATCTCGTCGAGGTCGACAAGATCGGCATCCAGGGCGCCCCGCTTCTCACTCTGGAGGCTGTCGCGCAATGAGCGCGGCGGGCTGGTTTAGAGCGTCACCGTCGCCTGGGACGGCGTGAGGCGGCCCGTCCT